>DATIQH010000491.1:0-15245 GCA_035471155.1 Nitrospiraceae bacterium
CAGAACCAGGCCACCGCTCTGCCGACAGCGCAACGGTTCGTCGTCCTGCCGGCATTTACTCACGACGCGGTGTTAGATAAAAAAACCGGTCTGGTCTGGGAAAAGTCACCGGATACGGCGAGCGCCAGATGGACTGCGGCACACCGCACTTGCCTGGAGAAAAGTGTTGGAGGTCAGAAAGGCTGGCGGCTGCCGTCCCTCGAAGAGTTGGCCAGTCTAGTGGATCCATCCATAGCCCCTCCCGGTCTGGCGCTCCCGCCGGGCCATCCGTTTCAGGCGATCCGGTCGGCCGTCTATTGGTCGTCGACGAGGGTTGGCGAGGATCCCAAGGGCTCGTGGGGCGTGCATTTTGGTTTGGGCGGCGGCGCGACATTTATCAATTGGGCGCACAGCGTCCAAGCCTGGTGTGTTCATGATGGGATCAATGCGGATCAGCATTGAGGTTTTGGTGATTAGAGCAAGGTAGGCGCTTGGGCGTGCCGGTAGGGGAGGCCAAAAGGAAAGAGTTTATTCGGTGATCTCGACGCGATCGATGTAGTAGGCGGTTTCTCCGAAGCAAGTTGTGGGGAGGTAACGATATTCTTTGTAGTGCAGGACCAATCGTTTTCCCATGGCCTGCGAGAGTTGTGATGCTACTTTTGCATCCCAGACCGAAAAGCCCCACAACACCGGAGCCACACCTGGCACCGTAGTCATAGCCATTTCCCCTTCGTACGTCTTGCAGATCCAGCCCTTGTGGGAAAATTTCTGAATATAGCCTGCTCGGCTTCCATCGGAGTAGCTGTAGTTGAAGGCGATGAGCAGATAGGCCGCGCCGATGAAGACCAGAACCAGCACAAACAGCTTTATCATCGAGATTTCCCCTGGCTCTGGCTAAGGTCCGTGAATAACCAGGGCGCCTCAGTCTTCCGTCGGGCCTCGTAAGAGGTAATGGTCGTCTCATGTTGCAACGTCAGACCGATAGCGTCGAGGCCCCGATACAGGCAGTCTTTTCTGAAAGGGTCGATCTCGAAGCGAGCGCTGGTACCGTCCGGGGCGATCACCGTCTGGTTTCCGAGGTCCACGCTCAGTGTGTACCCGGGCGTTGCGAGGACATCTTGCATCATCGCCAGAACCTCGTCGGCCTTCAGGACCACGGGCAGGATGCCGTTTTGGAAGCAGTTGTTATAGAAAATGTCGGCGAAGCTCGGCGCAATGACACAACGGAATCCCTGGTCGAGGAGCGCCCAGGGGGCATGTTCACGGGACGATCCGCATCCGAAGTTATCGCGCGTCAGGAGAATCGTCGCGCCCTGAAATCGCGGTTGATTCAAAAAGAACGAAGGGTCCTGTGACCCGTCCTTTTGCTTACGCCAATCGTAAAACAGGCCTTCGCGAAGTCCGGTCCGTTTGATTGTCTTCAGAAATTGCTTCGGGATGATTTGATCGGTATCGACATTGACGCGGTCTAGCGGGGCGACCAACCCCGTGAGTGTCGTAAAGGCCTGCATACAGCTCCTCGTTAGGCGCGCGCTATCTGTTGTAATTCGTTCATCGATCCCCTCGCGCGTATCAAGACCATTTCCTGATATCGACGAAATGGCCTTCGACTGCCGCGGCGACGGCCATCGCCGGCGACACGAGATGGGTCCGGCCACCGGCGCCCTGGCGCCCTTCGAAATTGCGATTGCTGGTCGAAGCGCAACGCTCTCCGGGCTGAAGCACGTCGGCATTCATCGCCAGGCACATGCTGCAGCCGGCTTCCCGCCACTCGAATCCCGCCTCTTTGAACATTCGGTCAAGCCCTTCCTGTTCCGCCTGCTGCTTCACGAGACCGGAACCGGGCACGACCATCGCGTGAACGGTCTTCGCAACATGTTTGCCCTTGGCCAAGCTCGCGGCCAGACGAAGATCCTCGATGCGTGAATTGGTGCAGGATCCGATGAAGACCTTGTCGATGGCGATATCGGTCATGGGCATGTTCGGGGTGAGGCCCATGTATTCCAACGCCCGCGCCGTAGCCTGGCGCTGGTTCTCGTCAGTGATCGTACGAGGGTCCGGCACTCGTTGATCGATGCCGGTCACCATTCCGGGACTCGTGCCCCAGCTGACCTGCGGCGCGATGTCCTCCGCCCTCATCGTGACGGTCATATCGTATGCTGCATTCGCATCGGTCTTGAGCTGCTGCCAGGCTTGCACGGCCTGCTCGAACAACGCTCCGGTCGGAGCCAACGGCCGCTCTTTGATATAGGCAATGGTGCGCTCGTCCGGCGCCACCATCCCGGCGCGCGCGCCGCCCTCGATCGACATATTGCAGAGCGTCATGCGCCCTTCCATGCTGAGGGCGCGGATTGCCGAGCCCGTGTACTCGATGACGTAGCCGGTTCCACCGGCCGTGCCGATCTTGCCGATGATCGCCAGAATCACGTCTTTTGCCGAACAGAGAGCCGGCAGCACTCCTTCGACGCGGACCTCCATGGTCTTGGGTCGTTTCTGCACCAAACACTGCGTAGCCAGTACGTGCTCCACTTCGCTGGTGCCGATGCCGAAGGCCAATGCGCCGAACGCTCCATGTGTCGACGTGTGCGAGTCGCCGCACACAATGGTCGTCCCCGGCAGGGTAAAGCCCTGCTCTGGTCCGATGACGTGGACCACGCCTTGGCGGATGTCGTTCATACCGAAGAGGGTGATGCCGAAGTCACGGCAATTCTCCTCCAGTGTCCTAATTTGTATTGCACTGAGAGGATCAGCGATGCCCAGGGTCCGGTCGGTGGTCGGGACGTTGTGATCCGGCACCGCCAAGGTGGCGCCGGGACGTCGAGGCCGGCGGCCCGAGAGCTTGAGCCCTTCAAACGCCTGCGGCGATGTCACTTCGTGGACCAGCTGGCGATCGATATAGAGCAGGGTGGTTCCGTCCGGTTCTGCGCGGACGACGTGGGAGTCCCAGATTTTGTCGAAGAGTGTCTGAGCAGCCATGGCGACACCTCAATGATCGGTCTCTCTCAAACGCGTTCATTCGAGAGGAGGCCACATTATACAGAGTCCTCCTATGGTCTGCACAAGAGTCCTCGCCATATTCTTGCGTTGATCGAATGGACGTGGTACACCGCCTGGTCGGTGAGCAAGAGGCCCTTTCTCGTCGATCGCACCGGAGGATTGTGTCGTGACTTCTCAGATATGGACCGATCCCGCCATCGTCGAATGGTCGCAACTGCTCCTCAACAGTTTCCGTCACTGGGTTGGGCGTGACCTGCTCGAAAGAGTGGGTGATTCGGACTATCAAGCCCACGCGCTCTTCCAGTCTCCCTTTGTCGTCGTATCCCATGGGACCGAAGAGGATCCTCTCCTCAAGTACGGTAATCAAGTCGCGCTGGAATTATGGGAACTGACCTGGGAACAACTGGTGAAGACCCCATCGCGGCTCACGGCTGAGCCGGTCAATCGAGCCGAGCGGGAATGGATGTTGGAACAGGCTAGAACACGCGGCTATCTCGACACCTATCGGGGCGTGCGCATTTCTTCCACCGGGCGACGCTTTCTCGTCGAAAACGCCGTCGTCTGGAATGTCGTGGATGCGGGAGGGCAGAGAGTTGGGCAGGCTGCCACCTTTGCGCAATGGACCTGGTTGACCTGACCGACTTACAGACGCGAAAAAGCTGTTCCGGCGAGTTCGTAGAGCGCCGGTTTAAACATCTCGCTAGAAGGCTGTAAGGAACTGAAACCGCGGACAAGAACAACCATCAACGATCACTGTCTCCAGGAACATCGCCGTTGGTCGAACCCACAGCCCATGGTCGCCGTAACACGCACGGTAGACCACGTATTCCTCTTCCGTTTCTGAGTGGCGAGCCACCCCCAACACCTCATACTCGTAGCCCTTATAGTGCCGATAGCGGCCCGGTTGTACCATCGTGTATCCTCCCTTCTCAGCCTTCTGCTATAGATGGAGCGAACGATGAAATCACAGAGTCGAATTTCGAAGCACAAGACACACAATATCATCGTGATCGGCGGAGGATCAGCGGGCTACGCCGCGGCACGGACTGCGCGCGATGCCGGCGCCGATGTGGCGATTGTGGATCAAGGTCCGCTTGGGGGGCTCTGTATCCTGCGTGGCTGTATGCCGACGAAGGCCATTCTGCGTTCCGCCGAAGTCGCGGCCCTTCTCAGGCGGGCGAAGGAGTTCGGACTCTCTCCAGTTTCGGCGCAGGCCGATCTGTCAGCGATCGTGGATCGGAAGGATCATCTGGTCCGTGAGTTCGCCGACTATCGCATTCAGCAGCTTCACGACCCGAGTTTCATGCTCTACCAATCGCAGGCGGTCTTCCGGTCGCCCAACGAGATCGCCGTCGGAGACACCGTCTTGTCGGCCGATTCATTCATTCTGGCGACAGGGTCGAAACCCAGCGAGGTTCAGATTCCCGGCTTGGCCCAAGCAGGATACTTCACGAGCGACACGATCCTGGATCTCCGAACTCAACCGGACAGATTGATCGTCCTGGGCGGCGGGGCTGTCGCCCTCGAACTCGGCCAGTTCTTTGCTCGACTCGGGACGAAGGTCACGATTCTTCAACGGGGACAGAGGCTCCTGTCGGATATGGACGAAGATATCGGCCGCGCGCTCGAAGCTTCATTGATCGACGAAGGTATCGAAGTTGTCACGGGCGCGCAGTTGTTGCGCGCGACGCATCACGCAAAGGGGAAAGCGGTATGGGCATTGAAAGACGGATGCGAGCGACCCTATGTCGGAGAGGAGATTCTCCAGGCCTTGGGCCGACAGCCCAACATTAAGGGACTTCGCCTCGATCTCGCGGAAGTGACAGTCGACAGCGGACGGATTATGGTCGATGGCGCCATGCGCACGTCGCAAGCACATATTTATGCTGTGGGCGACGTGAACGATGTCACGCCCATCGTGCATCTCGCCATCCAGCAAGGAGAAATTGCCGCGTACAACGCGACGCATTCCGATCAGCCTGCCAAAACGATCGATCATCGATTGGATACGGAAGTGGTCTTTACCGATCCGCAGGTCGCGGTGCTGGGACTCGGTGAAGCGCGGGCGAAAGCCGACGGGATTCCGTGCCTTACAGCCTCCTATCCGTTTGCTGACCACGGGAAAGCGCTGTGTCTTGGTGCGACGCACGGATTTGTAAAGTTGCTCGCAGCGCCACAGACCGGTGAGATTCTTGGGGCGCAGATCGTCGGGCCGGAAGCGGGTGAACTGATCCATGAATTGATCGCAGTCATGTATTATCGTGGGACCGTGGCCGATCTCTTGCGCATGCCACACTACCATCCCACGCTGGCAGAAATCGTGACCTATCCGGCTGAGTCCATTGTCGAACAGTTGGGCGCATGAGAAAGAGACTCTGAGCGCCCGCCGCGGAGTTGAACCGGTCGCACCATCCAGTGTAGCGTACCCCTATCGATGGCAATGCACAATAATCAGGTTTCCAGTAATTTACGGACGAAAGGGATGATCGCGCGATTTGTGGGGATCGTGGCGATTGCGCTTGGATTCGTGATCGGAATGTACGGGCTGGATGACACAGCAGGACCGTGGCTCCAGACGGCGTTGGGCTTACTGGTCACGGGCATGTTGGCTCAAGGCTATGCGCTCTATTGTTCCGTGAAGCACATGCACGATCTTAAGGATCAGCCCAAGCCATGAGACGACTGCGTCAACACCTGTTCACGGTCTGGCTGCTTATCCTCGCAGGGGCAATGCTGGCCTGTGGAGGTCCGTGGCGCGACGGCTATTTCAAAAGCGGTGTGGATCGGCTCACGCAAGACGAGGTAATCGAGAAGTTCGGACCGCCCCATACAGCGAAGACACCGGCTCTCGGGGGCGACTCAGTTTGGACCTATCGCGTTCCCTTGGCCGAAAGAGAATTGAGCTCGTTGCATTTTGCAGGTTTAGCCAATGCCGCGTCCCAAGCCACCTCGTTGATGGGAAAGCCTGGGGAAGGACCGAAGGAAATGTTGTATTGCTACCGCTATACTTTGGTCTTCAACGAACAGAAGATTCTGAAACAGTGGAAACGCGAAGAATGCGTGCCAGGAACCCATGATACGCTCAACGCCAATTAACGGTCTGATGCGGTAATCCATGCCCGCTTGGCTGCCGCAAATCGACAGTTCCGTCGTGCTCGACGGGCTCACGTCGCTGTTGCTGCTGCTCTTCCTCCTCATCGCGCGGACGTTGCTCGTCCGAGCGATCTCAAAAAATCCAACTCTCTCGATGGAAGCGAAACGTCGATGGGTTGTCTCGGCCCGCAATAGCATGGTGTTCGTGTTGCTGGTGGGGTTGCTCGTCATCTGGGCGCACGAACTTCAAGCCTTTGCCGTATCACTTGTGGCGCTTGCGGCGGCGCTCGTGCTGGCCACCAAGGAACTCATTCTCTGTTTGAGCGGGGCGGCGCTGCGGGTGGGCGGGAAGGTCTACTCGGTGGGCGATCGCATTCAGATCGCCGGTCATCGCGGTGTTGTCCTGGATCATGACATCTTTGCGACAAAACTCCTTGAGATCGGACCGGGCCAAGCGTCGCATCTCTATACCGGGCGCGTGACGGTGTTTCCGAACAGCTTGTTGTTTACGAATCCCTTGATCAAAGAGAATCCTGAGCAGGAGTACGGGCTCTATATTCTTACGATTCCCCTCAGGGACCAGGACAACTGGCGGCACGCCGAACGGCATCTGCTCGATGCAGCGAAAGCAGAATGTTCCTCGTTTATGGGCGAAGCCAGCCGCCAAATGAAGTTACTAGAACAGACCAATCTGCTCGAAGCTCCGTCGCCGGAGCCGCGCGTCACTATTCAGATAGTCGAAACAGGGCATATCCAGTTGGTGCTGCGATTTCCGGCGCCGGATCGCGGACGTTCACGAGTCGAACAGGCCATCCTACGCCGGTATCTCGCAGCGGCTGCGCCGGCGATCCATTGACGCGTCGAGAGCACTGGGCGAAGAGGGCGGCCGTGAGAAGCATCCCGTGGGACAGGAGTCGAATGAGCCGGTCGATTGAGGCATGGGAAAAACCACACGTCGGTTCTCAGGCTAATTCTTGACAGGATTGAAAAAGGGGCGCAGGCTGATTTTTCCTAGGAGAGGAGACCATGCCTGCTATCTATTTTTATTCCAGGAGGTGCTGCATGCAGAAATTGATCGGCGTCGCGTTTGCCGCCCTGTGCCTGATGGGAGCCGGCTCGCTGGCTCTGGCTGATGATGCCATGAAGAGCGAGATGGGTAGCATGAAAGACGAGATGAAGGCCGAGATGAAGGCCGAGATGAAAACCGAGAAAGATGCGATGAAGGGTGACATAAAAGCAAAGAAGCAAGAGATGAGGAGCAAGATGAAAGCCCGTAAAGATGCGATCAAGGCGAAGCGTCATGAAGTAAAAGAGAAGATGCAATCGCATAAAGAGGCGGGAAAAGCCAAAGCGAGAGAAACCAAAGGGACTGCAAAGTCGATGGGGCACGACATGAAAGCGACAGTTCCCGCAGCCCCCGCTTCTGTAACCGCGCAGTAAGTTCTCGCGATCGTGTCCGCGGATTACCTGGCCCTCGGGAGGCCTTTACTTCCGAGGGCCGTTCTTTGTCTAGACCCTCTCGGTTCAAGACCAAGCAGGGAAGATACCCTTCGACGATCAATTCACCATGACGGCGTCATGCTCTATCAGTCACGACGAAAGCCGGCGTCGATTCCTGCGCGTCCGCGTCATTGATCAGCGGCCTCACCTTGTTCATCCGTGGGCCTTTTGCTAGGATGCGTCGGCCCGAGCGTTTCTAGGATTTCCATGAAGATCGCCACCTTCAACGTCAATTCTCTCCGCAAACGTTTGCCGATCGTGCTCGATTGGCTTGCCCGGGAGAAACCGGACGTGCTCAGTCTTCAAGAAACCAAAGTCCAGGACAGCGAGTTTCCGCTGCTGGCACTGGCGGAGTCGGGGTACGAGATTACCTACCGAGGAATGAAGTCGTACAACGGAGTCGCGATATTAAGCCGGGAGAAGCCGGAGGCCGTGGCATATGGGTTTGACGATGGGGGCCAGTCGGAGGACGCGCGGCTCCTGCGCGTGGTGATCAAGGGGATTCCCATCGTGAACACCTACGTGCCGCAGGGTTTCGAGATCGATTCACCCAAGTATCAATACAAGCTTGGCTGGTATGATCGACTCCGCAAGTATTTTGAGATGCATCTGTCGCCGAACAAGCCGGCTATCTGGTGCGGCGATATGAACGTGGCTCCTCGGCCGATGGACGTGCACAGCCCAGAAAAACATCTCAAGCATGTCTGTTATCACGAGGATGCACGGCGAATGTATGAGAAGACGTTGGCGTGGGGATTTCAGGACGTGTTCGTGAAACTCTATCCGGACCGGCAGCAATATACGTTTTGGGATTACCGGGCGCCGGGTTCACTGGAAGCGAATAGAGGGTGGCGCATCGACCATATTCTGGCGACGGCCTCGTTGGCAGAGCGCTGTGTCAAGGTAGAGGTGGACGTCGAGCCGCGGCGAGCGAAAGACCCTTCAGATCACACATTCGTATGGGCAGAGTTTTCGGTCTAACCACGAGCGCAACGTCCACACCTTCCCAATTCGGTCGGTTCGGTATATGCCCGCACCGTCCGAACTGGCTCACAAGCTCGAACGAATCATTACGCCGCATTGAGGACCCGTTGCTTCGTGCGCAACAGAGTCATGCGATTCTGGGCAATTAACGGATCGAGGACCAGCCCGCAATTGATACAGCGAAGCACCGCAGCTTCCTGCGAAAGTTCCGGCCGCCACTCTTTCACCATCAGTCCTTTGCATTTTTGACAAGTCATCGTGACCACCTCCTGCCTTATGAGTTCCAGCGCCGACACGTCAGCTTTTCACCAGGGGAACTGTAACACCGCAAGATTAATACGGTGTTAACTGGCAGTTAAAACTCTCTAATGTCTAAACATGACGACATACATGACGTTGCGGTGGTCGGTGCGGGCGCCGCCGGGCTGGCAGCCTCGATTTTTGCGGCAGAGGCGGCCGTAAAGGGTAATCGTCCAGCGAGGGTCGTATTGCTCGATGGCGTGAAAACGATCGGCGCTAAAATCCTCGTCTCCGGTGGCGGGCGCTGTAACGTGACGCACGAGATCGTCAGCCCCACCGACTACTTCGGCAATCGCCGGATCATCAAGAACGTGCTGGCGGCGTTCTCCGTTGAGCGGACCGTGAAGTGGTTTGCCTCGTTAGGGGTCGCGCTCAAACGCGAAGAAACCGGGAAACTCTTTCCCGTCACTGACAAGGCACGGACCGTTTTAACCGCCCTCGTCGATCGCTGTCATGAACTGGGTGTGGTCATTTGTCCTGATCGTCGAGTGACAGATATCGTCCCTCTCGCCGGCGCAGAAGCCGGCTTCGTCATTCACCATCTCGATGGAACCTTGTTAGCGAAAAACGTCATTCTGGCGACCGGAGGCCGGTCGATTCCCAAATCGGGGAGCGATGGATTCGGCTACGAATTAGCGCGACGGTTGAGTCATCGGGTGACGGCCACCGTCCCGGCGCTCGTGCCGCTGGCGCTCGACGACCGGATGTTTCACGCGACACTTTCCGGTCTCTCACAAGAAGTTGAACTGACCACGAGAATCAGCGGGAAAGAGGTCGATCGACGAACAGGCGGTCTCCTCTGGACGCATTTTGGCATCAGTGGCCCAGCTGTGATGGACGCGAGCCGCTTCTGGACGATCGGGCATGAGCAGGGGAAAACTGTAGAGATCTGTGGAAACTTCTTGCCCGGTCAGACCCAAGAACAGGCGAAGACGTGGTTTCTGGCGCAGGCGACGACCAATCCCCGGCGATCATTGCTCAAGACGTGGGCGCAACAGGTGCCGGAGCGGTGTGCCGAGGCGCTCTGTGCCCATGCCGAATGTGATCCCAGGACAGCGGTGGCACAACTGCCGAGAAAAGAGCGAGATCGTCTGCTCGCCGCGCTGACCAAGTTCAAATTCCCGGTCAAATACGATCGCGGGTGGAACTATGCCGAGGTCACAGCCGGCGGCGTGCCGCTTGAAGAAATCGACTTCCAGACGATGGAATCGAAGCTGGTGCCGGGCCTTTATCTGATTGGAGAGATCCTCGACTGTGACGGCCGGATCGGTGGGTTCAACTTCCAATGGGCCTGGGCGACTGGATTTCTGGCTGGCCGGGCGATTTTCACAAGTCTGTGCGCCGATAACGAGGCTCACCGATGAATCCTCGGCTCTCTCAACGTAGGCTCTGCATGGAACCTTCGATTCCTTGACAGGGAGCGAGAGATCATCTATCCGTGAACAAGAGAGAGCCGATCCATCGGCAGGTCCGAGCGTGAGGATTAGAGGAGCAGATGATATGAGCCGCATCCTCAGCTGTCCGCGGTGCCAAAAAGACGGTCTCTTGCGGTCTCGCCCGCAATCGCCACGCGAGCGTCTCGCTTCCCTTCTTTTCGTGGCGCCATTCCGTTGTCCGTCATGCAGTCATCGTTTTCTGGCGCCCCATCTTTGGTTGGACCATTCCACGCATCCGATCGATCGCCGCGAACACCTCAGGATTCCCGTGCGACTCTTTCTCTCATTCTCCGGGGGGAAAATTCGCGGCGAGGGAAGGGTGCTCGATCTCTCCATGGGCGGCTGTATCATCAAGAGTGAAACCCAGGTTCATACGAACGACATCTTCTACCTGCAATTATCCCTTGATGACAGTGAGCCTCCTCTTGAAGTGGCCGCGATGGTTCGTTCTGTAAGCGCTCGCGGCATCGCCTTCAAATTTCTTCGAGCCGCGCAGGAAAACAAGCGACTGCATGCATTCGTCCAAGCCCAGACGGCGGATCAGCTGGACAAATCCCAGGGCAAAGTCGGCGTTGCTTGTTGAAGGGGTCGTGCATCCTCTGCTCACCGAGTCATTGTGGGCAGAATCTGGTTCCGTTCAATGAGCCGGTTCGAGCTTCGACGGTTCGCACTGGGCACACAATAGGAACATATTTCCGCTAGGTCGGTGTTTCCCAGGCAGAGTGAAGTGGATGGTTGTTGATCAGTTCCTCATGTGCGGCGAGATCATAGGGCTCAACGGTGAGATCCTTCTCGTCAAGCGGTTCCGGACAGGCGGGGGAGCAGAGATACGTACGATACGATTCAGCCTTCTCCTTCGTTGCGAACCGGCATAACCCATATTCCGGCATCCCTGATGACGGATACCAAAACGCCAGCTCGATCGCACTTCCTTGGTAAATGCCGAGAGTGTGGTGTCTGATCTGAAATCCGCCGGGCAAATGTGAAGAGGGTTCAAGCGACATCGGACGGCCTTGCCTTCGTATCATAACGATTTATCTCATGATAGCATGAGCGGTACCCGGCGTTATAGATTGGCGCAGGGAGAAGGAGGATAGCCATGGGCCGTCGTATTTCCGTATTCGCTACCATCGTAATTGCGCTGTTGCTTGCGGGACTCCCAGGGTGCGGCTACAACGAACTCCAGGGGTTAGACGAAGACACCAAGGCTGCCTGGAGCGAAGTGGTTAATCAGTACCAGCGGAGGGCCGATCTGATCCCGAATCTGGTTGCAACCGTCAAAGGCTATGCCGCGCATGAAAAGGAGACGCTTGAAGGAGTGGTGCAAGCGCGTGCGCAGGCTACCGGGATTCAAGTGACGCCAGAAACGTTGAAAGATCCTGCCGCCTTTGAGCAATTCCAAAAGGCACAGGCCGGCCTCACCTCGGCATTGGGGCGTCTCATCGCCATTGCGGAGAATTATCCCAATTTGAAAGCCGACCAGAACTTTCGCGATCTCCAAAGTCAACTCGAAGGAACAGAGAATCGGATCGCCGTTGCACGCAAACGCTACATCGAGAAAGTGGCGGAGTACAATAAAGGCGTCCGCTATTTCCCCACGAACCTAACGGCCAAGTTCCTTCTCCATATGGAAGAGAAACCGAACTTTACCGTGGCGGATGAAAAAGCTGTGGCGAAGCCGCCAGAGGTGAAATTCTAGGCCCAGGCCGAGGTTCAGGTTGAGGGGCAGACTTCGAACACCGTTGATCCGCTTCATCCTGCTTGGGGTCTTGCCCTTAGCCTCAGCCTTAACCTTGGCCTCTCTTGTCTTCGCGCTCGACGTGCCTCCGCTCACAGGCCGCGTCGTAGACCGCGCGCAGGTGCTGCCTGCCGATGTCGCCGCTTCGCTCGCCCACGATCTCGAAGCCCACGAGGCGAAAACCGGCAATCAAGTTGCCGTTCTGATTCTGCCCACACTCGAAGGCGAACCGCTCGAAGAGTTTTCTCATCGAGTGGCGGTGACATGGAAACTCGGGCAGAAGGGAACCGACAACGGTGTCCTGCTGCTCATCGCCCTGCGCGAGCGAAAAGTTCGTATCGAAGTGGGCTATGGTCTGGAAGGCACCTTGACGGATCTCCGCGCAGCCCACATCATTCGCCAGGAAATCGTGCCGCGGTTTCGAAGTGGAGATCTGCCGGGTGGCATCGCCTCCGGAGTCCAGGCCATTCTCGGTACCATCGAAGGCGTCTACACAGCGACAGAGGCTCCGCCGGTCGGCGTCCACACGGGCGACGAGCCAAGTGGGTTTGAGTATGTGATCATCGGCGTTATTGTAGGGTTCATGGCCGGGCTTCTGCTGAGCCATGGACTCCAGAGTACTCGCGCGTTACTAGGGAGTGTGCTCGCATTCCTGGTGGCACAATTCGCGAGTGTGCTGCTTGGCGTGATTGCGGCAGGCGTGACAGCGCTCTTGTTGTGGCTGATCGTTCAAGCGAATCGCGGCCGAGGCCGGGGTGGAGGATGGGGAGATGGTGTGGTAATGGGCCCTGGTGGAGGATTCGGCGGGTCATTTGGTGATAGCGGAGGCGGGGGAGGATTCAGCGGCGGAGGCGGTGACTTTGGCGGAGGCGGCGCATCAGGAGGTTGGTAGATGAAGCCCTTCACCGACGCAGAACGAGAACGAATTAGACAAGCGGTTCAACAAGCAGAGCGGGTCACGAACGGCGAGATTGTGCCGATGATCGTTCCGGCCTCGGCGCTGTACCGCGAAGCCGGCTATCGAACGGGACTCATATTCGCTCTGCTCGCGCTGGCCCTTCTCCTAACGATAGAGATCTATTGGTTGTCCTGGGGGTGGCACGCCGGCAACGCCGGCTGGTTGTTGTTGGCGGTGGTGGTGTCGTATGGACTCGGGCAATGGCTTGGCAGGGTCCCAGTGGTCGTCCGCCTCGTCACGTCACGCGAGCGCATGGCGCATAAAGTGACCCTGCGCGCCGAGCAGGCATTCTACAAGCACGGATTGCACAACACGAAAGGCCGTACAGGCATCCTGATCCTCGTCTCTATGCTGGAGCGGCGCGTGCACGTATTGGCGGACAAAGGCATCAACGACCATGTCCCGGCCGGCACTTGGGACGGAGTGGTCAAGGGGATCCTTGACGGTATTCGAGCCGGGCAAGCAACCGAGGCCATCTGTGCGGCGATTGCTGAATGCGGAGCCCTCCTTGCTCAGGTCAGTCCTGCCGATTCCCGCGACAATCCCAACGAGTTGCCGGACACATTGATTCAGGAACCATAATTCGCTGAATCGTGCGGGCGAATTGCCGGCTTGATAGACTGCCCGGCATCGTTCCGCTAGAATCTCAATACATGTCCGATCCTACGGTAGTGACCCCAGTTCCGACGAATACACAGGATGAGACTCGCTCGGTGGTCAAAGCAGCCGGTGTGATCGGTGTGGCCACCTTCTCCAGCCGAATCCTTGGGTTCATCCGCGACATGGTGCTGGCGAATCTTTTTGGGGCAACGCCGGCGGCGGACGCTTTCTTCGTGGCCTATCGTGTCCCCAACTTGCTTCGTGAGTTGTTTGCGGAAGGGTCGATGTCTTCCGCCTTCATTCCAGTCTTTACGGAATATCAGACGCAGAAATCGAAACGAGACGCCTGGGAGCTGGCGAGCGCCGCATTCACGACACTGCTCACGCTCGTGACCGGAATCACGATCGTGGGGATTCTCGCCGCGTCGGGAATCGTCTGGCTGCTCGCGCCCGGGTTTCATGAGGATCCGACGAAGTTGAGCATGACCACGCTGCTCACACGGATCATGTTCCCCTATCTGATCTTTATCAGCCTGGCCGCGCTGGCGATGGGCATCTTGAATTCTATGCGCGCCTTCGCGGCGCCGGCGTTCTCACCGGTATTTTTCAACATTTGTATCATCGGCTGTGCGTTTTTTTTATCGCCGATGATGTCGGAGCCGATCCTCGGCGTGGCTATCGGGGTTGTCGCGGGAGGCATGGCGCAGTTTGTCATGCAGTTGCCCGGCTTGCGTCTGCGCGGCATGTTGTTCGGGTTCCGGTTCGCGCCGGGCCATCCAGGCGTGCGGCGGATCGGAAAACTGATGGTGCCGTCGCTCCTCGGTCTTTCCGTAACACAGATCAACATTACGGTGAGCACGATCCTCGCTTCATTCTTTGCGGGTGGGCCGACCTATCTCTTCTACGGCATGCGGCTAATCCAGTTCCCGCTCGGAATTTTTGGCGTGGCGTTGGCGACGGCCATTTTGCCAACACTCTCGGCGCAGGCCGCGCGCGGGGATTTGAATGAATTGCGGAAAACGTTGGGATTCGGCCTGCGCATGATTCTTTTTATCATTCTGCCGGCAATGCTGGGCCTGATGCTCTTGCGTCAACCGATCATTCATCTGTTCTTCGAGCACGGGACTTTTACGGCGCACGATACGGCCGAGACTGCATTGGCGGTGCTCTGCTATTCCGCCGGTCTTTGGGCCTTCGGCGGGGTCCGTATCATTGTGTCCGCCTTCTATTCGCTGCAAGATACACGCACGCCGGCCATCTCTGCGGCCATCGCCGTCGCGGCTAACCTTGTCTTCTCGCTTCTGCTGATGTCGTTTCTGGGGGCGGCCGGGCTGGCGTTGGCTACTGCCCTTGCCGCAATGGTCAATGGAGGCATCTTGATCGCAGTACTGAACCGACGGTTGGGCGGTGTGGATTGGGGCTCTGTGGGGCGATCGCTGTTGCGAGTGCTGGCTGCATCCGTTCCCTTGGGCGTGATCTGTACGTGGGTAGCGGCGGCGCAGATTTGGACTCACCCGGGTGAATGGATCGAAAAATCTGCCATGCTCGTTGTGGCCATTGGATTGAGCGTGGGCGGTTATCTGGGTGTCCATGCGTTGCTCCGGTCCGAAGAACTCGGTCTGGTCTGGGGAATGGTCAGACGAAAGCTCAAACGAGGAGC
>DATIQH010000492.1:0-6480 GCA_035471155.1 Nitrospiraceae bacterium
CCCGCCGGGATGATGCGGTGACCTCCCTCAATGAAGTGATCCGTCAGTGCCGCCGTGTCTCAGAAATTGGCGTCCACGCCGATCCGGGCCAGCTTCTTAATCCCGCAACCAAAGCTCGCGCCGCCGCACAGGAGTCAATGAAATCGCTCGGGTTGACCAGAGCAAACAAAGGCTAGACTGGCGAGACGGGTTGAAGGCTGAAGTATTTAGAGCTTCGAGCTTTGTGTCTGCACGGCTTGCCAAATGGGCCTTTTCACCCTCTTGTTTGAGATTGACAGGATGCGGTAGGATTTTATATACATACTCGGTCCCAGACCAGCCTCACCAGCGTGTCGTCGATCGAGCACACCAGAGAGAAAGCTGTTCCCGACTTTCTCTCCTCTGGCCGGTGGATAAAGAAAGGGAACGGCAGTTAGGAACAAGAGTCTATCGTTAATCATAAGGAGGCAGTCCCATGAAGAGTGCGTTATCAATCATATTAGGTGTGGCAGCCGTCGCGTTTGTCGCGGCGCCTCTCACCTCGTTTGCAGGCGGAACGATTTCCGGGAAGGTGACCTATGCCGGAAAGGCCGAGCAAAAGGAGTTTTTGTTCTCGAAGTTCCCCAATCCAAAGTTTTGCCCCCAGAATCCCCATAAGGAATTGATGGACGGGGACAAGCGGTTCTTGAAGACCATCGAAGTCGGTAAGGATGGTGGTCTGAAGAACGCAGTGGTTGCCGTCATTGACGTCGAAGATAAGGCATTCATGGATGGGTATCAGGGCACTGAGGTGGTGGCGGAATTCTGCGAGTTCATGCCGTTTGCCGGTGTGGTGGTGAATAACAAGTCCTTTAAGGTTGAGAACCGTGACGCCGATCCAGACGATCCCAAGTCCGTCCAAGGCGTGCTGCACAATCCGCACAGCTTCGTGGTGAAAGGCACCAGCTCAGCCACCGGTTTCAATATCGGATTGGCCAAGAAGGGCGACAAGCTCGACAAGCCCGTGGTGTTCCGGGGCGGAGCCGAGAAGGATGGGTACTATCGTTTGCAGTGCGACCAGCATGAGTTCATGCAGGGTTTCTTTCTCCCGGTGTCGAGCCCTCACTTTGCGGTTGTGAAGGACGATGGCTCCTTCGAGATCAAGGATGTACCGGCCGGCAAGCACAAAGTGGTGGCCTGGCATCCATTCGCCGCCAAGGGTAAGAAAGTGGAGTTTGAGGTGGATGTAGCTGACGGCGGAACTGCCAACCTCAAGGCTGAAATCAAGTAAGCGAGAGTGTGTCTGAGCGGGGTAACCCGCGGCAAAGGGCAGCGGAGCAATCCGCTGCCCTTTGTGTTTGCATCGTATTTCCTGCCTGAGAAGCTGCCTTGCCTTTCAGTTTCCAATCTAGGTAAGATGCTGAGTTTCAAAGCGATTTGCTTGAGGGGAGTGGTGTGCCACGAGAACTTTCACTCGCGGAAATCTTTCAGCTTGGCTACTACTGGGAGACCAAAATTCTGCTTACGGCTGTCCGGCTGGACGTATTTTCCGCGTTGGACGGAAAGCGGAAAACACTCTCCGAAGTAGCCGATCGAATCGGCGCCCATCCGCCGACACTAGGGCTGCTGTTGAATGCCCTTGTCGCCATGCGATTGTTGGAGAAGGATGGGGACTCCTATGGAAATTCGACGACCGCAGCCACTCATCTGGTCCGCAATTCTGCTCAATATATCGGGCATCTCCTGTTGCTTCACGACGCAGAATGGGACAACTGGGGCAAGCTGGAGCAGACGATTCGCACGGGTCGGCGGTTAGTTGACCGACATGTCTTTGAGACTGATCCGGATTTAGGCAGTAACGTGCTGGCGGTGCTCCACCGGATTGGGCAACAGAGCGGGCCTGATCTTGCCAAACGGATGCAGCTGAAGGGGCCGGTGCGATTCCTGGATTTGGGAGGCGGAGCCGGGACCAACGCGATTGCGTTTTGCCAGGCCTATCCGGAGCTGACAGCTACGGTGTTCGATTTACCTGCGACCCTCCGACTCACGGAACGAACGGTGAAAGAAGCTGGTTTGGAATCGAGGATTGCGTTGCTGCCTGGAGATTTTAACAAGGACGAACTTGACGGATCTTACGATGCCGTCCTGATGTCCGACATCCTGCACTATCAAGATTTTTCGACGAACGCAGCACTGGTGAAGAAAGTCTGGACTCATTTGGCGCCCGGCGGCCGGTTGGTCATCAAGGACCGATTCTTAAACGAAGCAGGAACCGGTCCGGCCTGGACCACCGCGTTTGCGGTTCATATTCTCGTGAATACAGAACGAGGCGGTTGCTACAAAACGGCAGACGCAATTCAGTGGATGAAGGAAGCCGGCTTTTCGACCGTCACAGAACTGGAGCCGTCGGCGGTCGTGCAGGGCGTGAAGGCATGATTGCGCGAGAGGTGCGAAACTCGCGCGAAAAGCGGGACGAGCATGATTTGCGAAGATGAAATTTCTGACCTGTCTCGCTTTTCTCGCAAGTCTCGCGAGTCCCGCGCGAGCGACGAGGCGGTATCATGCTTGAATGGCTGAAAGAGCCAGGGTTTTTTGGAACTCACGCCACAGTCGGGGCTGATATGAGCCAGCTTATGGCGACGTTCTTTACGGGGCTTTTCGTGATCGGTTGGATCCAGGCGAAGAGACATCGAGCGGATGCGCATCACTGGATGATGTTTGGCGGGATGATCGCCATGGTGGCGTTTTTCATCAGTTACTATCTATTTCGGCAATTAGGCGTGTTGGCTTTTGAAGGGAAGGAAGGCTTCGGTGGGTCGCAAGCCCTCTACGATTACGTCTTCATTCCCGTGCTGACGGTGCACATCATTCTCGTCATTCTAGGACTGGTCATGGCGGTCTACATGATTGTGCTGGGTTTTCGCGCACAACAAGTCATCGATGGGGTTCGATCGCTCAGAGAAACGCTGTTGCTCACGACGTGGAAAAAAATCGGGCTGATCTTCGGCACTCTTACGGCGTTGATTATGGTGTTGTTTTTCTCTCGCATCGCCACCGCCGACTTTTCAATGCGGAAGTTCGAGGTGTATCTCGGTTTATTGACGGTGATTGCCATCGTGTTTTCAGTTGAAATGACGATTCAACGGATCTGGCCGAACGGCGCCAGACGCCATCGGGCGCTCGGGCTCTTCACGATGGTTCTGTACTGTGTCCTTTTTGTGACCGGGACTACCACTTACACGATGCTCTATCTCTTGTATCCAGGCAAGATCGGGTGAGATGAAGAAGTGCTGAGATTTGGTAGAAGGTTATGAAATGAGAGACCCCAAAGTTGTAACTCGGCACTGAGAACTCACCATGTTGACCTGTGGCTGCGGTCGCTGGATGCATACAGAAGGGATTGAAGAACGATCGTACGAAGATAGGACGCCCCAATGGTTCATTCGGTCGGAATGTCGTGGCTGTGGACTAAAAATAGGGGCTGATGTTCCAGCCGGGCAACCAGGCGGGCTCGTCGATCGGATGATGTGGACCGACGAAGCGATCCATAGGCTGGACCGCATGCCTCCGTACCTTGCCCCGCTCGTGCGCAGTGAAGTCGAGCAGGATATGAGGGTAAGAGGGGAACGGGTCGTCACATACGACGTATTGCTCCGTCCAAGGACCGGCGAACACATCGAGTGGGAACCGGAAGCTGAACGTCGTTTGGACAAGGTGCCGGCGCCGGTACGCGCCATGGCACGCATTGAATTGGAGCGAACCGCAGCCGATCGTGGCGAGGCGCGGATTACGGTGGCGCTGATGGAAGAAGTGAAGGCGCGGTATTTCGGGATGGGCGCACAAAAGACGTGAAACGTGAAAAGTAAAACGCAAACCGCCTCCCTTATGTCACGGTTCACAGTTCACGATTAACGAGAGAATCATGCTTCATCGAATGGCGCTACGAGTATTGCCCAGCCTCAGCCTGGCCGTTACAGAAGACTCTGTGCGCAAAAAAAAACGGATCGTCATGTTTGTGCCTGGGTTGGTAGCCTTCGCTGTCTATCGGTTGGCCAAGCTGCTGTTGCCGCTTTCCGAGCCGGTCGTGTTATTGGCCGTTAGCGGCCTGGTCTCGCTGGTGACGGCGTTGTTAGCCTATCGTGTCGGTCGGGGCGCTGCATGGAGGAAGATCCTGCGAGAGGACGGAAGCCGATTACTGATGTGGCTCGGCGGCTGGATTGGATTTGTGTATGGGGTTCAGTTGTCCCTGTTGGTCTTAGCCCTCCTTTGGCTTGTTGGCTATGACTATCTCAAACATCCGGATGGGCCGGCCATGATGGCTATTATCATTGCCTGTACGTCTGTCGCGCGCGATGCATTCGAGATCGGTCACGTGAAGAAAGTGGCGCTGATGGGACGTCCATTTCCGACCTTTCCCGATGGGGCAGCCCTCCGCACGATGGTGGGCAGTCATGCGACGGAATTCGGTCCCTGGGTTGCAGTGGGTCTCGTCGTCGGGGCGCTGGGCGCGTCGCTTGGACACTTTGTCGAGGCGAGTCAGATCGCAGCCCTCGTCCAGTTGTCCGCTGTGGCGCTGCTGGGAGGCGGGGTCGCACTGTGTGCCTATTTCGGCGGGCTTCGTCCAAAAAAGTTATGGACCCAAGGGCTGTTCCAGACCAAGACAGGAGAACTGCTCAAATATTGGTGGTGGCCGGGACTTTCCTTTGCCTCGACGTACTATCTTGTGGCGGCGGGATGTGTGATTTTTCTCTTGAAACAGCCAGGAATTCCCACTGCCTATGCCATGGTCGTCGGCGGATTCGTGACCGGCATGATGGCGCTGTATTGTTACTATCTCGGGTTTCGCCGGCAAGTGGAAGAACAGCAGGGACAGACGATGTCGAATGCGTTGCTCCGATGTCCCTTCGTCATGGGAATTCTTGGCAAGTCAACGAGTGGCGCGTGAAACGCGAGACATGCGAGAAGGGCGCGATGTGGACAGATTGGATTCCCACCTCGTCTCGCCCGTCCCGCAAGTCTCGCTCGGCTATCCATCGAAGTATATGGTTATGAAGAGAAAAGCGTTCGGAGTGGTCGGGTATTCTGTTCTACTGTTGGTTGTTCTCGGTGCCTTGGAGTTTGGCTGGGGTCTTCAGAGCCAATCCTTTGCCGAGGATGCCACCGATCTGTATTTCAAGACACCGGGGACCCCCGATGGGCCATCGGCTCCTTCTCCCCAGGATACGGTCTACCCGCGCATTGGATCGTTCGACAGCCGATTGGTCGTGTGGTTCGTCACACAACTTCACACCTACTTCGGAGGGTTTGTTCTCGCATTGCCGATTTTTTGTGTACTGCTGGAATTTCTTGGGCTCAGTAGCAGAAAGCCCGAGCTCGCACTTCGCTATGACGGCCTTGCGCGTGATTTGGCAAAAGTCGGCCTTCTCGCCCTGTCGGTGACGGCTGTGGTCGGGAGCATCATGCTGGGGATCTTTCTCTATTTTTACCCCAGTTTCATGAGGTATATGGGCGGGACGTTCAAGACCTTTATGCCGGTCTACGCGTTCGTATTTCTTGGAGAATCGCTGCTGCTCATCACCTATTACTATAGCTGGAACCGGCTGGCTGAGCCGGCTTCGAAATGGGTCCACGCATCGATCGGTCTATTGAGCAACCTGTTTGGGACGGCACTACTGCTTTTAGCAAACGCCTGGTCGGCTTTCATGATGGCGCCGGCCGGTGTCGACGCGAAAGGGCAGTTTTTGGGAAACGGATGGCATTTGCTCCATTCGGCTCTGTGGAATCCATTGAACGTCCATCGCTTTCTGGCAAACATTATGTCCGGTGGCGCGGTGGTGATGGCCTATGCCTGCTATCGATTCTTTACCAGCAAGACCGAAAAAGAGAGCGCCTATTTCGACTGGGTCGGGCATATCTTTTTATTTGTCACAGTTATCGCATTATTACCGATGCCCTTTGCCGGCTACTGGTTGATGCGGTCGGTCTACTCATTCAGCCAGAGCATGGGCGTGACGATGATGGGGGGATTACTCACCTGGCTCTTTGTGGTGCAGGCCATCTTGATCGGCGTCCTCTTCCTCGGAGTCAACTTTTACCTCTGGCAGAGCATGGCGCGCCTTCGCGGAGGGGAACGGTATCAGCCGTATTACCAGGTGCTGCTCTCGGTGTTTATGGTGGCCTTGTTTGTGTGGCTGACGCCACACACCGTTTTTATGTCGGCCAGTGAAGTGAAGGCGATGGGTGGAGCGTCACATCCCGTGGTCGGCAATTACGGAGTGATGTCCGCGAAGAATGGCGCGGTCAACATCATGATTCTCGTGACCACCATGAGTTTTCTGTATTACCGTCGCGCTAATCGAACGATGGTTGTGTCCTGGGTCACGAAAGGAAACATCATTCTCGGCTCGTTGTTTCTGCTTGGGGCGCTTAACATTATCTGGCTTTCAGTCTATGGGTACTATCTGCCGAGGAGTTGGTCGCGGGACCGGGGGCACGGTCGTGAGGCGCACCTTCGTTCTCACC
>DATIQH010000493.1:0-4700 GCA_035471155.1 Nitrospiraceae bacterium
ACCTCACTTGCGCCCCTCCGGGAAGTGCTGGCTAGTTTTGGAGTTAGTTTGCTGACCCCCCCGTTTGCCGAGTCGCCTTACCTTTACGGCTTGAACGACCGGGGCGGGGAGAAATTGATGCTGGATGAAGAGATTGCCGGGAAACTCTCGATTGGGAGCCATGCCAACGGATTGGCTTATGCCATGGGGCAACGGATTCCAGGCGTTTTCCAGATTCGCGCGGACCTGCTTACACAGATCCCTGTGAAGAAAGACCTCCTGGCTGCCTCATCAGAAAAAGCACCCGCTTCATGACGATGTATCGCAAAATCGTTTGGAAGGCAGCCGCGGGGTGACTGGCACGAGGTAGCATAATCCTTCCGGTCGCCCTGGTACTCCATCCGCCCCTTGCGCCGAATCACTGCGGCTTTTAGAATGAGTCTCTCAGCGAGGTCCCCGTGCACAACCGCACGTTTGGCCCCTGTCGCCATGATCTTTCCTGGTTTGTTAAGGAGGGGATGGTGAATTCGGAAGTGCCTAGACCGACGATCGATTGATGTATTGGAGAAAAGTTCGAAGCGCGGTTGAGAAGTTTGACAGTAACTGAAGGGAAGCCAGTGAAAACCAGAATGGCGGCATTCGGAGTCGGGATCTTTCTCGCTTTGTCGGCGCCAATCGCGTCGACCATGGCAGCGGAGGTGAAATTACATATTCCTCCGGTGTTTCAGGAACGCCCTAGTTGGTGTTGGGCTGCCGTTGGAGAGATGGTTTTCAAATACTATGATGTGCCCGCAGTCCATCGGACCGATTATCAATGTGGGATCGCGCAGGGGAGAAAGCTTTGCACGGGGACACCGAATTGCTCCGAATGCGATCTCCCAAACAGTGATGACGCCACCATGGCCGACCTGCTTCAACAGTATCCGTTACTGGCTGTCAGGGGCGGTTCAGCCAGAGATATCGCGCTGACAGTTCAGTCGAAGACCGGCAGCCTTTCCGAGGCAGAAGTGAAAAAAGAGATCGATGAGGGCCGCCCTATTATTGCTGGAGTTTCCCCGTCCGGGTTCAAGATCGGTGGAATCTCTCAACATGTGGCTCTCATCGTCGGCTATGACGATAGTTCCGGCGATCTGAAGCTGACTGTGAACGATCCTTTCCCTTTCGAGGACGACCGCTTCCTCTGGATCGGGAACCCCTATCAACCGAACATGGATATGTCAGAAGAAAATGACGGCCAATATGAGGTCAGTTTCGAAAGATTTCGCTCAAAGATAAAGTGGAAACAGACGATGTATCGGATGACCTGCACCGGGCAGGGTTGTCCGTCCGACAACCACCACGTAGCAGATGGCATCGCTGGGAGAGACGACCGTGCAGTGATTCAAGCCGTTCTCACGGCATCCTCCGGAGACTTCACACCGTTACGTACAGGACATAAGGCTGTCGGTGATACCGGGACAACATGGCGATCCACAGTGTCCTTTGCCGGAGCCAAGCAATGTTTGGTGAGGGACAAGGATGACTCTGGTGGAGCGACGTGGAGTTGTACGTTCAAATTCTCGGACAGGTCGGAAGCCGAAATAGCGGTCATGGATATCGTGAAACGATTGCGTAATAGCATGCCTGACGGTTGGATCGGAACGGATCTCGATATGGACTCTGACACTGAGCTGTACACCAGGACGGACAAGTTTTCTGCAAGTAAACCGGGAGCCAATTCGGCGATCAGGGTGTACTTCATAGATATGAAGAAGAGTGGGCGGGTCACGATACATCTTTCCGTGAGTAAGTAACGTTCCGGCTGAGGCAAATAGCCGGCTTGGCCTCTCTGTCGCGGGTGACACAGTATCAAGGACTGGCAAACCACAGGGGCCTACAATCGCCCCTTCCAATCCGCCCGTGAGTAGGCTACATTCAAACCACGCCCCCGTAGCTCAGTTGGATAGAGCAGCGGTTTCCTAAACCGTTTGTCGTACGTTCAATTCGTATCGGGGGCACCAAACCACCCAGGTTGCCCTTCTCGCCGCTGTCCTCAACAAGAACCTCTATTCTGCTCAGCTGACCCGCAGGCGCTTTGTCTGCTTTCCCATGTTTTCTTGCCACGTTGTGCGGGCTGGGCTAGACTTTCTCCACACGTATGGCACGGGCACGAACATCAGAACCGTCTCGCGCGCGGTCTAAAACTGCCACGATCGAAGAGCTCACCCGTAGCGCCGGAGAGCTCCATGAATTCCTCGCACAGGTGGAAGATCTTGGCCGAGAAGGCTTTCCTTATCTCGATGCGGCCAGGGCTAGGGTAGAGTCGCAATTCCGTGAATGCATTCGACGCGCGTTCGGTGAGAAATCTCCAGAATTCCAAGAGCATCGCCACCACAGACTTCTCATGGACAGCCCCGAGGAGACGCGGCAGAGTATCGCGCTGATCAAGACGCTGATTGCCACATTGGAGCAAAAAAAACTGAATTTGCAAGGAGGAGACCCACCTCCTCAACCAATCTCCGCAACACCCCCGACCGCACCAACACCTACGCGCCCACAGATGACCATAGTGCCGGCATCGATCTCGACAGTTCAGATGACGATGACCCAGACGGGGCCGATCACACCACCGCTGGTGGCGGTGGCAGCAAACCTCGGTTTGGCCCCAGCAGCTGCCGTATCGAGTCCACCTCTGCCTCCTCCGGCCCCCCCAGTTTCTCTGCGACAGCCTGATCCGCTGAGCCCATCTACATCTCGGCCCGAACCGTCACCGATTGCACCAGCCGCGACTGCGATGGCAGTGCCTCATGCCCCACTGCCACTGGTAGCACCAGTCGTTCCGGAGCCACAGCCGCCATCGCGAGCGGCACAGACTGGGCAGATAGATGTATCCCATGCCGCAAGATCACAGCAGTCACCACAACCTGAACCGGAGTCTATCGTGCATCCAATTTCTCCCGCCAGCCAGCAGGCAAAGACACAGGAAGCGCCTCCCGTCCTTCCGCACGTGCAGCCTCCTCCCTCGATGCCGATTAGTTCTTCCTCTTCTCGCCAGGAGCCCACATCGCAGCTTGCTCAGGCCGAGTCGACTCCTGCCGAACTTGTAAGGATGCTCTGTTACCGGTTCCACTCCGTTGCCCGGCAGCTGCGGCTTCGTGGGGAGTATCGAGCTACGTTAAGCGTGGAGGACGAGATCGATGTGCAGGACCTGCTGCACGCATTGCTGCGTATCCAGTTTGACGACATCGATACGGAGGAATGGACGCCGAGTTATGCCGAAGGAGCGCCGCGCACGACATTTTTACTGAACGACAATCAGCTTGCGGTGCTCGTCAAAAAAACGCGCAACGGTCTCACAGCCAAAGACCTTACTGAGCAACTACGGATCGATACCGAGCGCTATCTCACCAAGAGCCGATGCACCTCGCTCTTGTGCTTTATTTACGATCCCGATGGCCGCATCGGTAATCCGAAGGCCTTCGAAACCGCGCTCACTACGGTGAACGGATCCTTGACCATCGACGTACTGATTGCCCCAAAATGAGGTGATATTATGAAGAAGGCGAAATCTGCCGTTACTACGTTCCCCGTATCGTCTGTGGGCACTCTCGCGTTGACAGAGGAGGCGAGTATCCGCTACGTTGACGCGGCCTCCGTTAATCCTGCGGTGCCATGTACGATTCATGCTCCAGTCGACGGTGGGAGAATCGTGTCGGATCGGGCCTACGTGCTTATCAATGTGCAGCCGGGGCGCACCAGCGATGTGGTTCGGGCTTTATCTGGCATCAAGCAGATCAAGACCATCGACCCCTGCTGGGGCAAGCCGGATATTATTGCCGTGGTGGAAGTGTCGGACCAGGATGCCCTGACCCAACTGGTGCTGCGCCGGATCCATGAGATCGAAGGTGTTTTGCAAACCGATACCCATCTCGTCTACCGATTGAAAGTCAGTAATTCAAAGTGAGTGGCGTGCCTCGCGTAGTCAGCTTCACCCGCCAGGTTGCCTGATTGCCTGCTGCCGTTCCCATACTTGATAGTCTGGACATGATCGACAGAGCGCTTCCCGCCTGAGCTGATCGAATGAACGCGGCGGTTCTACAAATTCTGCTGGAGGGGCTACTCCGTCTCGCCACTGTCGGCATCGTCACCAAGATCCAATCCAAATCGCTCAGCCATCCGATAGAGCGTACGCCGATCAATGCCGAGAATTTTTGCGGCTTTGACTTTATTTCCCTTGGTTTCCTTCAGTATGCGGGCGAGATGACGCTTTTCGACCTCCTCAAGCGACAGGGTCCCTTCGTTGCTATGGCCGATCGCTCCGGCAGTTTCCTTTGTCGGTAACTCCAACCGACTCAGCGACGCAGGCAGATCGTCTGGCGTGAGGAGGGGGCCGTGACTTAGTGAGACGGCCCGCTCAATGGCGTTTTCCAACTCGCGCACATTGCCGGGCCACCGGTACTGCATCAGCAGCGCCATGGTCTCCGGCAGCACCCCGCGCACCGCGTGTGTCGCCCCCGCCGCGCATTTCTGCAGGAAATGATGCACCAACATCGGAATATCCTCTCGCCGCTCCGCCAGTGGCGGCAAGGTAATACGCTCGACATTGAGGCGATAGAATAAGTCGTCCCGAAACTTCCCTCCCTTGACGAGTTGCTCAAGGTCTCGATTGCTATCAGGTCGGCGTCTGGGAGGGCGCGCTCCAGGCGTACGGCGCTGTGGGGACGGTGCGCGCCAAGGTGCAC
>DATIQH010000494.1:0-6047 GCA_035471155.1 Nitrospiraceae bacterium
ACTCAGTGAGCTTGGCAGAGGTATTCACCAACCTAATCACATCTCTTCTTTCTATAAGGAGGTAGGTCATGGGCAAGACAGTGTTGGGGGTCTTCTTTGGCCTCGTGCTGGTCATGGCTGGGGCGTCTGCATCCTATGCGCTCCAGGCAGGTGGAGTCGAAGTCGGGGATTTGGAGACTGGCTCCGTTGTGGGGCAGTCGTTCAAGGAATTGGATGTCGATGCTCAGCTGTTCGCGGTTGAGATCGGAGACCTCAAGACGTGGTATCCACCCGTGACCATCATCGATTTCAAAGTTCGTCCCGGTCGTCCCGTCCTGCTCAAGGTGACGAACAAAGCCGCTGCTGAACATGGATTCCAAATGACCGATGCTGCGAACGCCGGTTCACCATTTGTGATGAAAGCCGAAGTGGTATTGAAGCCCGGTGAAACGAAATACATTGGGATTCCCACCAGCGACATGTTCTATGCCACGCAGGGGAATACGCTGACCTATCGCTGTCACTTGCATCCGGGACATGTCGGCGGCAAGATTCTGATGATCAAGTAGTAAGGGGTTCATAGGTGTGAATGACCATCGCCCTCTCCGCGATACTGCGGAGAGGGCGATGGTGTTTTTAGTATCCTGCAAAAAGTAGGAAGGCCCTGCCTCTCATGTGAGAAGCAGGGCCTTCTTGATTGAACGGAGAGTGATGATTAGTTGCGCACGCCGCTCCAGACTTTCGCCGCATCGATGGCCTTATCTGGATTGAGAGTCTTTGCCCTCTCGAGCAGGACCTCCGTTGTTTCCGGATACAGCGGGTCAGAAATACAACAATTATCGACCGGGCAAACGGCGGCGCACTGCGGCTCGTCGAAGTGTCCGACACACTCGGTGCAACGGTCGTGTGCGATCACATAAATACTATCGCCGACCCCCTGGCCATCGCCCACATGATTGCCCTTCGTTTCCGCATCGCTGCGAGTTTCAAAAATCGCCTCGTTCGGACATTCCGGCAAGCAGGCTCCACAGGAGATACATTCATCGGTTATCAGCAACGCCATGACCCTCGCCTCCTTCTCACTACGATAGAGACACACACGGTTGACAAGTCCGCCCGGTCACGACCATTATGGATACCGGGACGTGACCGCCATTCTAGTCTGTCGCTCTTTTCCAAGTCAACAGAGCGGCGTTTGTTCAGAAGGCCTAGATTCCCTGTATTCATGGGCCTTTGGGCCCAGGGATTTGTGACGAGTCGTGACGGGGATTGTCTATGGCTACCGTGCCGGCAAGCGATCGAGGACAGAAAAAAAAGCGCATTGTCACACTCGCCCTCATGGCCGTTTTCTTGATGAGCGCGTCGTACTTTCTCATCGATCGAAAAGAGGAGACCATCATTATCGTCTCGTTTCCCAACGGGCGTGAGATCGAAGCGGAAGTGGCGGATACACCAGAAAAACTGCTCGTCGGCCTCGCTTTTCGAGAGACGTTGCCGGTCAATAGTGGATTGCTGTATATCTTCGAGTCGACCGGTCAGAACCATCTCTGGACGAAGGCCTATCGGTTTCCGGTGGATATGATATGGGTCGATGAAAGCCATCACATTGTGGGGCTGAAGGAAAATGTCGCTCCCTGCCTGGTAGACGATTGCCCCAAGTATAGTTCTTCTCCAGAAGCGGTCCGCTATGCGATTCAAACGGAAGCGGGTTTTATCAAGCGGGAAGGGATCACCGTAGGGCAAGAGTTGAAATATACGTTACGGATGTAACGTGTGCGGGAGATTGAGTGGGATGCATGAAGAGAGGAGTCGGTGCAGCATGCTGGAGGGATTTCAATCTGTTGCCCTGGTCGCCGAGCTGCCACCTGGGCAATCAAAAGCAGTGATGGTGAACAATCGGGAGATTGCGCTCTTCAACATTGAGGGGGCCTATTATGCGATCCATAATATTTGCCCCCATGAAGGCGGTCCCTTGTGTGAAGGGCGTGTGAAAGGCTTTGTCGTCGCCTGTCCCTGGCACGACTTGGCATTCGATGTTCGAAACGGTCGAGGGACGGATGGCGGTGGATATTGTGTGGGGAGCTATGAGGTGCAGGTGGAAGGCGCAGAGATTTTTGTCGGGCCTCGGCGAAAATCATAGCATGACCAGATCCATATTAAGAGGCGGGCTGTCGCGTCACCGACAATGAGTACGATATCAAACCACGATCATGATGGCGCCGCACACTCGGACGGGGCCAAGGTTATTGAAGCGACCCTTGATCGTCCCATCCAGATTCATCTCTGGGAAGACAGGACGCGAGGGGAGCTTTGGGTTCCGACATATGATCCTGCGGGGCTCCAGTTGCTGGCCGACGACTACCTTCGCGTTGCCGGGAATAACGCGGTCGATAATGGGCAGCGGACGTTCGAGTTTCAAGCGGTCAAGCCGGGAACGCACCGGGTCCTGTTTGAAAAACGTATGGGATGGAAATTCACCGCCGAAGATCGGCGCGTTTTTGACGTGACGGCCTCTGATGCTTCGGCTCGAAGGAGTGCGTAATCGTGCCGGATGTAGCCTTCGTCAACGGAGCATTCATGCCGCTGGCCGAAGCGAAAGTTTCGATCGAAGATCGAGGCTTTCAGTTTGGCGACGGCGTCTATGAAGTGATTCGTACATACAAGGGACGTCCATTCTCACTCGATGCCCATCTGGCTCGGCTTGACCGCAGCGCCACGGCGCTTGATTTGACACAGCCCTATTCCCGCGCCGAATGGACTCACCATGCTCTGGAAGGGATCAAGCGAGCCGCCTATCCCGAAGCGAAAATCTATCTTCAGATCACCAGAGGTGTCGCTCCTCGTGAGCATGCGTATTCGAATGAAGCGACCCCGACGGTCGTCATGACGGTTCGTGAGTTCCATCCGCTCGATAGGTCGGTGCAAGCGACCGGTGTGGACGCGATGACGACCGAGGATATTCGCTGGGGGCGCTGTGACATCAAGAGTGTCAATCTGTTGGCCAACGTGCTGGCACGGCAACAAGTAAAGCAGGCCAGGGTCTTCGAGGCCATTCTGGTCAACGCGGGGTTTGTCACTGAAGGGGCCATCAGCAACGTCATGGTGGTCCAGGGAGGAACGGTGGTGACGGCGCCCGAAGGACCGAGAATTTTGTCCGGTATCACCAGGGCCGTTGTGCTGGATCTGGCTCGAAGCGAAGGCCTATCGGTTCAGGAACGCTTTGTCTCTCAGACAGATCTTTATGAGGCTGACGAAGTATTCCTCACAGGAACGACAGTCGAGGTTTTGGCCGTCGTTCGTATCGATGGGAAAGTGATTGGAGGTGGGCGGCCTGGCCCGATCACCCAACGGCTCGCCGCGAGTTTCACGAGCCGGGTTAGCTAGCCTCTTGCTTTGGCATAGATGGCATGCTATGGTCCGCGGACTGGAAGTGGGCTCAGGCCCACTTTTTTGTTTGATCTCTTGTGCGGGCCATCTAAAAAAGCGGGGCTAGGAGTGTCGGTGAAGGAGTCCCGACCGGTCGTCGATCGTATCAACGAAGTGGTCTCGCCCATCCTCTGGGCATTGGGCTTAGAATTGATCGACGTCGTCTGTGTGGGGCAAGGGGCGCGGTCAATCGTTCGCGTGTATATCGATAAGCCAGGCGGCGTTACGGTAGATGATTGCGGGCGCGCACACCTCGCAATCAGCCCGGCCTTGGATGTCGCTGATCCGTTCCCCCACGCCTATACGCTGGAAGTCTCCTCGCCGGGTCTGGATCGGGCCTTCAAACGGATTCAGGATTATCGCCGGGCATTGGGGAAGCCAGTGAGCCTGAAGCTCAGGCAGCCGATCGACGGACAGTGGCGGGTGGTTGGAGTGCTGACGGAAGTGAATGAACAGGAAGTTACGGTTGTGGTGAACGATCCACGTGCTGAGAGGACGCTCAGCTTCGGGTTTGATTCAATCGCTGAAGCGCGGCGTGTCGTCACGTTTTAGGCCGTATCGAAATCGATCACCGCAAAATGAGCCGTACAGCCGCAGTGTAGTGTGATGCAAGGACAATCGCCGGAGAGTGAGCTATGAATCGAGAATTGATTTCAGTTATCGATGAACTTGGTCGGCAAAAGGGAATCGACAAGAGCCGGGTGATCGGGGCGATCGAAGCTGCCTTGCAAATGGCCGCCAAGAAACGGTTCGGGCAGACCGAGAACATCCAAGTCGAGATCGACTCCAAGACCGGTGAGATCTCCGTCGTGTCGAAGAAGACCATCGTCGACGCAGTGGCCAACCCAAAAACCGAAGTCTCGCTTCAGGAGGCTCGCCAATTCGATCGTGAGGCAGAGGTCGGCGACGAGATCGGGTCGGTCATCGAAATGAGCGACTTAGGGCGGATCGCCGCGCAGACTGCCAAGCAGGTCATCTTCCAGAAAGTCCGGGAAGCTGAATGGGAGGCGGTTCAAAAAGAGTACTCCACGCGGCAAGGAGATCTGGTTAACGGCATCATTCTCGGGGTGGAGCGCCGGAACTATCTCGTCGATCTGGGCAAAACAGAGGCGGTATTGCCGATTCAGGAGCAGATCCCGCGAGAAACCTATCGCACCGGCGATCGGGTGAAGGCCATGCTCTTGGAAGTGCGCCGGACTCCGAAAGATGTCCAGGTCATCTTGACGCGTAGCCACCCGCAGTTCGTATCGAAACTGTTCGAGTTGGAAGTGCCGGAGGTACTCGAAAAAATCGTGGAGATCAAGTCCATCGTGCGGGAGCCCGGTGACCGGACCAAGATTGCCGTGACATCTCGCGAGAAGGCGGTCGATCCGGTCGGGGCCTGTGTGGGAATCAAGGGATCGCGGGTTCAAGCCGTCGTCCGCGAACTGCGCGGAGAAAAGATCGACATCATTACCTGGACCTCCGATCCGCGGGTCTTCATCGCCGAGGCGTTGAACCCCGCAAGCATTGAAAAGGTCGGTGTCGATGAAGAAAAGAAGTCGGCGTTGGTCGTTGTGGCAGACTCCCAGCTCTCGTTAGCGATCGGGAAGAATGGCCAGAACGTGCGGTTGGCCGCTCGTCTGACCGGCTGGAAGATCGATATCATCAGCGCGACGGAATACGAAAAGGAAAAGGCCGAACGGGATAAAGAAATCAAGGCGGCGTTGGCGGAGGAAACCGAGGCGCTGCATCAACAGGAAGAAGCCCGAGAGCAGGAGTTAAAAGCCCGGGCGGAATCAGATGCCGGATAAACCGGACACAGAGGAATAGGTGTCAATTTCTCATGCGCGTGTACGCATTGGCTAAGCAGCTCGGGATGGAAAACCGTGATCTCATTCCGGAATTGAAGCGGATGGGAATCACTGTCGCGTCCCACAGTAGCGTGTTGGACGACGATGTGGTGCAGAAGGTTTTGGAGAAACTCGGTCCGAAACTCAAAGCGCAGGGCAGGACGACAGAGGCCGAGGTCGGTCGGAGCGAGCGAAGCAAGGCCGGTCTGGCATCTGACCATGCGGCGGGAGCGAAGGGCGGATCGGCCCAGGTCGCAGTGCAGGCGGCGGAAGAGGCTTCCAAGTCCGACAAGCGCCGCATTCTGATCAAGCGCAAGAGAGTCGATGACGTTTCAGCGGAAGAGGCCCTGCCCCTGTCCCCGGTAGAATCGGCGGGCATGGGCGGAGCGCACATTGATACCCTCGTGGTGAGCCCGTCTCCGGTGCATCCGCATGTTGAGGCTCCAGCCGTTGCGCATGTTGACCTTTCTGTCACACCCGACCAGCCGCATGTGATGGGAGCCACAGCCGCTCCGGTCCCTACGGCTTCCGTCAAGCTTCCTGTTGTGCCGAGTGTCGATGTGCTCACAGGAAAAAAGAAGGTTCTCTCGCTTGAAGAGATGCAAGCCGAGGGTTTGAAAGAGAAGGGGAAAAAAGTTCGCAAGCCCGGCCGTACGCGAGAGGAAGAAGAGCTTCGGCTTCGTGAAGATGCGGCCCGCTGGCAGGATCTTCGTGCCATCCCGGTGCAGCAGCGCCGAGACGACCGCAGCAAGCACGTGCATCACAGCGCGCCGGGGGAAGTGACCAAGCCGCGGAGGAAGAGCTTTAAGC
>DATIQH010000495.1:0-3987 GCA_035471155.1 Nitrospiraceae bacterium
AATCACGACTCACCAAACATTCTAACTGGACCGGATCAAGATGTAGCGATACTCCTAGCAGACGATTCATCTGACAATCGGACCCTCATTCAATCCTATCTCAAACATTCCGGCTATCAGCAAGACATTGCCGAAACTGGAAGGGAGGCATTTGAGATGTGCCGAACTAGGAAATATGATCTGGTACTGATGGACGTACAGATGCCCGTTATGGATGGACATACTTCCACCAGAATGATCAGAGATTGGGAAAAGCAGTCCAACGTAACCCCCATTCCCATTATCGCTTTGACGGCTCATGCCTTCCAGGAAGAAATACAAAAGAGTTTAGCAGCTGGCTGCTCGGACCATCTGACGAAACCAATCAGAAAAGATACTCTCATGAATACAATACAGAAATGGATCAAGCAAGGTCCAAGAAAGCCTCACCAGCAGATGAATGTCATGCTCGCACCTTCCTCTGACCTTCATCCTGAAAATTAAAGCATTGGTTAAGAGGTTTGACTGGCACTGTCACAGTTCAAAGCAGGCGGTCTATGACCAGGAAATGTCATATTGAGGGACAGATCATGGCGGTATAAGCGGAGGTGTCGAGTTTTAAAATGTTGGTATTACAGTGATCTAAAACTGCACCAGTCATTGGTTACTGAAAACCCTAGAGGAATCACGCATTGACGAATAGCGAGCAACAACTCCGAATGACTCTCTCGGCTGCACGCACGGGGATCTGGGACTGGGACATTAATACCAACCAGGTGACGTGGTCGGAGAATGTCCAAGAGATCTTCGGCTCAGGGCAGGAACCTTTTGCCGGCACGTATGAGGCCTATCTCACACTTGCTCACCCAGAGGACCGGGCCAATTTAGTGGGGACCATTACTAATTGTTTGAAGACCGGGGCCGAGTACGCCATTGAGCACCGGATTGTCTGGCCTAATGGCACGATTCACTGGCTTGCGTGCAGAGGTGGTGTGCTCCGCGATGAGCAGGGGAAGCCTTTCCGTATGCTTGGCACGGTCATGGATATCACGGCACGCCGGGAAGAGGAGGCAGAACTCAGGAGAGCCAAAGAAGCAGCCGAAATGGCCAATCACGCCAAGAGCCAATTTCTGGCCACGATGAGTCACGAGATCCGGACGCCGATGAACGCCATCATTGGGATGGCCGATCTCCTGCGCGAGACTCCTTTGACCCGTGAGCAGCTGGAGTACGTGGGGATTTTCCGACGGGCAGGCATGACGCTCCTCACTCTGATCAGCGATCTGTTAGATCTCTCAAAAATGGAAGCAGGCCACCTTGTGCTCGAAGAGACCGAATTCGATCTCAGGGAGGTCATTGACAAGACCACCGAGATGACGGCTCTCCAGGCACAGGAAAAAGGATTGGAGTTGGCGTGCTCGGTAGCGTCCGACGTGGTGCCGTCGGTGATCGGTGATCCTCACCGGCTGCTCCAAATCTTCCTGAACTTACTCAGCAACGCCATTAAATTCACAAGTCAGGGGCGAGTTGACTTGAGGGTAACAAATGATCCCGATGCGAACGGGCCGGGTGTCCTGCGCTTCACTGTCTCGGATACAGGCATCGGCATTCCGCCGCAAAAGCAGGCGCTGATCTTTGAACAGTTTACTCAGGCTGATTCTTCGGTGACGCGCAAGTACGGAGGGACAGGGCTAGGGTTATCCATTTGCAAGCGATTCGTCGAGCTGATGGGCGGTCGGATCTGGGTCGATAGCCAGCCGGGACGAGGCAGTACCTTTTCATTTACGGCACAATTGCCGAGGCATCTGCCATTGGCGCAGCCAGCCATGAGCTCGGTGTTGAACCTTCAGGGGATCCGCACGCTCATCGCGGACGATAATGCCACGAACTGCCTAATTTTACGAGAAGCGTTGTCTACCTGGGGGGCTGTGGTCACGGAGGTGATGGACGGTCAGGCCGCGCTTAACGAACTTCGACGTGCCGAAGCGGCTGGCCATAGGTACCAATTGATCCTATTGGATTGTCTCATGCCGGAGCTAGAGGGGTTCGAGGTCATCGAACGATTCAAGGAAACGTCGAACCTGACGGGAGTCACAGTCATGGTCCTCACGTCGGACAGTCGTGGTTCCGACATCGCTCGGTCGTATCGGCTGGGCTTAGGGGGATACCTCGTCAAGCCGATCAGGCGGGTTGACCTCCAGAAGGGAATTAGGATCGCCATTGACCGCACCACGGCCGCCGCGGGAGGTGGGATTTCGGCAAAGTCCGAGGACATCCAGAATCAAGTCCCGCTCAACATCCTCCTGGCCGAAGACTCATCCGACAATCGCCTGCTGATACAGGCGTATCTGAAACGCACCCCCTACCAGCTTGAGATGGTAGGCAATGGCCTCCTAGCGCTGGAGAAGGTGAAGACCAAGCCGTACGACCTCGTGCTGATGGACATTCAGATGCCGGTTCTAGATGGCTATGCCGCCACGAAAGCGATTCGACAGTGGGAGCGGGAGCAGCACCATGACCCGATCCCGATTGTGGCGCTGACCGCGTATGCACTCTCCGAAGATGCAGAGAAAAGTCTCGCGGCTGGCTGTGCGGCCCATCTTCCGAAACCGATTCAGAAGGCCGATCTGCTGGCAGTTATTGTGGCTTATGCCCGTCGGGCCGCGCAGTGAGTGGCGGCCCGACCATACGGTCCGGAGCGCTCACGAAATATCAGGGGCTGAGGGAGTGGCGGCACCGACAGGGGGAGGGTTGAACAGATTGAGAAACTCACGCAGTCGAGCCTGCTGATCCGGCGCCATTCGAATCAATTCCACACCAAATTCTTCCTTCCTCGACCAGCGGACGACGGCAAGGTCCTCGGTCAGCGTATACGGCGCTCCACTGTAGATTCTATCGCCCCTTCTTCGAATCCTTCTTGTTACGTCAGACGGAAACGGTGGTCGAGCAAGACGAGCATCCTACAAGTCACGTGCCTCAACTGAATGCGCATGTTCTCCGTCGTAGCTGTGGCGTTTCCCTTAATTACACCCCTGCGTAATCGCGACAGGAGGACGGAACGCGTTCCACGCGAATCGAAACCGATTCGGTGCTGAATCAAAGTGGATTTACTTCTCCTCCCTCCCTTTCCTTAGTCCCCCCCCAAGCATGCCAAACAACAGATTTGATTGCGTCGAGAACGATCTCCATCAGATACACGGCTTGCGTGTTCAGGGATTCAAAAAGCTCGGATTGCTAGCTCGATGGTGTGACAGTTTAATGGAAGCTAATATCCACGGGATTGCCTTTGGCCAACGCCTCATTGATGGGAAGGTAGAAGGTCGGTCCTTCACGGATATGAAGGCAACAGATCGCGGAGCGACGCCGCGTCACCTGGTGCAATTCCGCGCCACGTTTTCGTCTTGCTCGATATTGGAAGGGACGGGCACCATGCTTGAGCCACCGCGTGTTGCGATTGGGACTCCTCAGCCGAGTCCTCCGGATCAGCCTATGTGCCCTGGGAAGGACCGAGATCGATCCTGTGCAAATAATTCTGGAGGCTTTTCTGGCTGGCGGCGTTCAGGCGAATAAATTCGACGCCGTACATTTCCAGGACACTCCACCTGACCACCGCGAGTTGAATCTTGATGGGCGTGTGGGGCTTCGGAGCCTGTAACCAGAGGGACACGTGCTGCCCCTTCTTCGGCACCTGCGACCCGGTGATAGCACAGCCGCTTGCGCTAAGATTGACCGTATAGCCGTTCGCATGAAACAAGTCGCCAACGGCCTGCACAGGAACCACGGTCGTGACTCGTCTCTGCTGTCGAAGCTCTTCCCAAGACATATCCACCTTCTTTCGGGATGGTCGCGTGACCATGCATCCGGAGGCGAGGGCTCCGCACCGCCACCCCCTGTGCTTCACGCTGCCCGTTCACGCTGCCTGGCTGCCGACCTGCTCGTGAAGCAATGTGTCAACGATGGCGTTGTAGCAGAATCACTCGTGTTGATCCATCCCAATTAATTCCACCC
>DATIQH010000496.1:0-2035 GCA_035471155.1 Nitrospiraceae bacterium
GGTCGTGTCCGCGAAGCTCGGCTACCGCCCGAAGAACCCGGTGTCATTGGCGAACGACACCGAGCGGGCCGAGGTGGAAGAGTTCCTTGAAGCGATGGACTCGGACGATGACGTGCAGAATGTTTATGTGGGGTTGGCGGGGTAGCGCCGGAAATCTATGACTGATGATCGCGGTGTGTCGCAGTCATAATCGCGTTCGTGGATATCGGCCAACAAGTGAGGTGTAACTGTGTCTAATAACTCCGTCGAGAGCGTTAAGGAAGGTCTGAACAAGTAACAACAAATGAGAACGACGCGCCCCCAATCTGCTGCGGATATTCGAATTGGCCGGAAATTACCCTGGCAAGGGTCATTTCATCGACCATCTCGGTTGATTCCTTGCTCATCAGACGCACCTCTCCCGCTGAAGGCGCAACAGATGATGTCGCGCCATGAACAAATTCGCCAGTGCCGCCACCACGAACAGGCGATTGCCGTTCTTCAACATGCCGCGATAGCTGACCTTGGAAAAGCCAAAGATGCGCTTGATGATGAGAAAGGCATGCTCAACCTTGGCGCGTACACTCGACTTTCTACTGTTCTTCTCGCACTCACGTTTCGTGAGTCCTCGGTTGCGAAACCCCTTCTGGTTGGTAAAGTCGCGCGCCTTGGGCGCAGCCTGGGCGATCAACTCCTTTTGGCTGGAATAGGCCGAGTCGCCATACACCCGCCGCTCGTTGCCGTGCAGCAGGTCGGGGATGCTGTACTTGTCATGCTCGTTGGCCGCCGTGGCCACCACCGAGTGGATCAGCTTGGTCTTGCTGTCCACGCCGATGTGCGCCTTCATGCCGAAGTACCACTGGTTACCCTTCTTGGTCTGGTGCATCTCCGGGTCGCGCGCCTTGTCCTGATTCTTGGTCGAGGACGGTGCATTGATGATCGTCGCGTCCACGATGGTGCCGGTCGAGACCTTCATCCCCTGGGTTTGCAGATGACGGCCCACTTCCTCGAACAGGTGCTTGCCCAGTTCATGCTCTTCCAACAGGTGGCGGAACTTGCACACGGTGGTTTCGTCCGGCGCTCCCTCCCGTCCCAGATCGATGCCGACGAATTCGCGCATGGACAGGGAGTCGTAGAGTGCTTCTTCCACCGCAGGATCGGAGAGGTTGAACCAGTTCTGCAGAAAGTAGATGCGCAGCATGCGCTCAAGTCCAATCGGCGGACGCCCGTTTCCCGCTTTGGGGTAGACCGGTTCGATCAAGGCGCACAGCGTAGCCCAAGGCACGACTCGATCCATCTCGGCCAGAAAAGCCGCTCGTCGCGTCGTCTTGGCGTACCGGTCAAAGCTGCCTGTGGAGAGTGTCATTTGTTTCATCGTGCGGTTCCGTTTATTCGATCTTCGCTTCTGACATTATGAATCGAAATCGTTCGGGACTTAATCAGAGATTCCTTAATTTAAAGCCGGGAAGAAACGACCCATGTCCCTGCGGGAGCGGGAAGAAATTCAAGAAATGCTGCCAGGACCGGTTCGAGTGCGTGAGGCCCGCGGTGAAGCCTCCGCCACGCGCTTCAGAGATCTCTGCTGTGGAGATCGACAATCTGGTCGCGCTTTTCAATGCGGGGCGTTATGCTGATCTGGAGAGCCGTGCCAGCTTGCTGGCACGGCAATATCCGAGTGCCGGATTTGTCTGGAAGGCCTTGGGGGCTGCGCGCCGGCTCCTGGGCCAAGAGTCTCTCCATCCTCTGCAAATGGCGGCCAGACTCCTACCGCGGGATGCGGAAGCCCACAGTAACCTGGCGAATACCTTGCGTGAACTCGGGCAACTGGAAGAGGCGGTGTCCAGCTACCGGCGAGCGCTGACGATAAACTCCGAAGTGGCAGAGTTCCACTACAACCTCGGCATCACCTTTGATGAGATGGGGAAACCAAAGGAGGCGGAAGCCAGTTACAGGCGGGCGCTGCAAATCAGGCCCGATTATGTGGATGCGCGAGGCAACCTGTTGCTCTTGCTGAACTTCGATCCGGACAGGTCGACTTCCGAGTACCTCGCTGAAG
>DATIQH010000497.1:0-1864 GCA_035471155.1 Nitrospiraceae bacterium
AGAAGATGGCGATGCCTATCAGCGATTTATTCAGGCCACGAAACTGGCAAAGACAGACCGAACTCGTTCCAGCGTCTGATCGTCAGCGCTTCATCTGGCGACGGAGATTCCACTTGAAATCGCCGAGCAGGCGACAGAGGCTGGAGCGCTTCTTCATGCCTGCGCGGCAGGGGTGAAGCCCCGCGTTCGCTCCGATCTCACTGTTGGGCTGGTACTGGCAATTGCCGCAGCCGATGCTGGGCGTCATACCGTCGCCGAAAATATTAAGTCTCAGCATAATCAACGGCTTAGGGAGTCTCTGTCCGATCGGATTCAGCAAATGACAATCCGCCTTGAGGAACTCAGGGGGCTATGTTACATTACGCCCCTTGGTGGGGGCCGATCCGGCGCGAGAAAAAAACCTGTACAGGCGCTGCCTGGGAAAGCACACAGACGGAAAGAATGGAAATCAAAGTCTTCAATAATAACGTCGAGAAAGCTCTCAAAGTTGCCAAGAAGAAGCTCGCGGGGGAAGGACTCTTCCGCGAATTGAAGCGCCGGCGGTTTTACGAAAAGCCGAGCGTCAGAAAGAAAGCCAAACAGCGCGAAGCGCAGAGGCGGCGTCAAAAGTGGTTGTCGAAGCGTAAGCCAGAGTAATCGTCCTTACCACGGGTTTGCCCGTTCGGTCGATCGCATCTCTCCCAAGGCCTTCCGGGTTCTTCCTCCTCCATGCTCCAGGACCAAATCACTGCTGCGCTTCGAATCGTGAAGCGCGAAATTCGGCAGCGGGAGGAGCCAGTCGTCGGCGTGGTGGCACGCCATTCGAACCGAGACCCCTTCCGCATCCTCATATCGTGCCTCCTCAGCCTCCGAACCAAAGATAAGACGACCGGTGAAGCCAGTGTCAGGCTATTCGCACTGGCGCACGAGCCAGACGCCATGCTGGCCCTCCCGCTCCAGAAGATCGAGCGCGCCATCTACCCCGTTGGATTCTACCGGACGAAAGCCAAATCGATTCATGCCATTTGCCGCCGCCTTCTGGAGATCTATGGAGGAACGGTTCCCGACTCCATCGAGGAACTGGTTACTCTGTCGGGGGTCGGCCGGAAAACGGCGAACTTGGTGGTGACCGTCGGCTATAGCAAGCCAGGTATCTGTGTGGATATTCACGTGCACCGGATCAGCAATCGCTGGGGCTATGTGAAAACGAGGACACCAGAGGAAACGGAACAGGCGCTACGCAGGAAATTGCCGAAGCAACATTGGATCACGTTCAATGATCTGCTGGTCCCCTACGGACAGAACCTCTGCCAGCCAGTCTCGCCTTTTTGCAGCAAGTGCAAACTCATCGAATACTGCGACCGGGTAGGAGTGAAGAAGTCACGTTAGGGGTGAGGTATGAGGGGTAAAGGCGCAAGGTCGGCGCGCGGGATGGTCAAAAATTCCAGACTTCTCACCCACCCAACCCTGGCGGTTATTCCACCCACCTGCCCTGAGTCTGCCAAGACAGCCTCTTCACCCTGGGACGCGCCTTGTCCCAAGCAAGGCCGCAGCGAATAACTAAATATGATCCTTCCAAGCTTGCTCGTGTACGTTGTTCCAGGATGGCTCGGATGAGTCTCCCACTGCGCGGGGAGAATGGCGGCCCATCCTAATTCTCTCTATCTCTCTCTAGGGGAGTGGCCGAGGCTGCCCTTTACTGCGCGCATCGAACGAGCACCGTTTCATCGTGCGCGTTCTGCGAGCAAGAAGGGCACCTGGCCGCTCCCTTCATCTGCTGGCGGACTTTTTCAGCTTCCTGCTATATAAACAGCTTCGTTTCCGCGTCCGAGGTGAGCGCAATAATGGCGGGCAGCCCCATGACTTCGTCGACATTCTTTTCGAC
>DATIQH010000498.1:0-9079 GCA_035471155.1 Nitrospiraceae bacterium
CTCCGATCTCTTGCCCCATCGAGATCGATGCAAGCGATCGGCGGCCCCAGTCTTTGGGTGTCTTCAAAAGCCCGCTCACTTCACCCGGCAGGTCGATCTCAGTACGTTGGCCGAATCCGAATGCCTGAAGATAGTGATAGAGCTTCTGTTCTCCGAGAGCCATCCCGGTTTTGGCGGCGACAATGTTGCTGGACTTTTGAATCGCCTCCGAGAATGTCATCCATCCCAGTCTGTCATGGTCATGAATCGTCGTGTTCGCAACGACCATCTGGCCGTTTTCACCGAAGACCATGGAATCAGGTGTCATCACTTTTTCTTCAAGCGCCGCGGCTGCGACCACCACTTTCATTGTCGACCCGGGCTCGTAGGTATCCGTCAAAGCACGATTGCGCCACCGATCGGGCGTCAATGCGGCAACGACATTCGGGTCGAACCGCGGACTGACCGCCATCGCCAGAATTGCACCGGATGACGGCTCCATGACGATGATCGTCCCCGATTTGGCACGGGCATGAGTGACGGCCTCTTCGAGTTCTTTTTCTGCAATGTATTGGATGACCTCGTCGACGGTCAGTGTAAGAGCATGCCCCGGCGTCGGCGCTTGCTCCGCCAATCCCTTGGGAAACACCGTGCGGCCTAACGCATCGCGCTGCAATACGGTGACGCGCTTCTCTCCATGCAGGTGCGAGTCGTATCGGCGCTCGAGACCCTCAAGCCCTTGCCCATCCATCCCGGAGAATCCTAGGACGTGAGCTAGCAACGGACCTTTGGGATAAAACCGCCGTCCTTCCATCACCACGCCGATGCCGTCCAACGACAACTGCTCCAGTCGACGGCCTTGCTCAGGCTCGATCTTTCGCGCTAACCACACGAAACTCTTGTCTTGCCGAAGTCTTTTCTCAAGCTCATTGCTGCGGATTTGGAGCACCGGGGAAAGATGACGGGCGACGGTCGATGGACTCTCCAACGACGTCGGCACACCAAATACCGATGGCACCTCCACATTCATCGCGAGTACTTTGCCATGCCGATCCGATACCATGCCTCTGGCGCCTTCGAACGATACGGTCTTTTGATGTTGCCGATCGGCCTTAGCCGTAAGTTCGGCTGCTTGAAGCACTTGGAGCGTAACCAGTCGAAAGAGAATAATGCTGAACCCGCACAGGAGCAGGAGCAGCAACACATAGCGACGACCACGAGAAGGGCCGGCAGTCACTCGCGCTCCCTCCCGGTTGATTCTTGTCTCGCCAAACGCACTTGCTCCACGGGTGGGAGCGACAGGCTCGGAGTCTCTCCCGGCAGATGCACCATCAACACTTGCCCCTGCTGCGGCGGAACCAGCCCCAGCTTCTCTGTCGCCACCTTTGCGATCCGCTCGGGAGCCGTCAGCGCAGAAAATTTCACTTGCAATTGATCTCGCTCTCGCTCCAGCAGTATTTTCTGGGTCTTCAATCGTTCGATCTGATACCCCAGCCGAACGACATCCACACGCTCCCACACAAACACGAAGACCAACAGCACCCCGGCCATAATCGTCACTGTCTTCATGGATGGCCCTCCTTGAATACCCGTTGGGCAGCCCGCAACTTGGCACTGCGGGATCGAGGATTCCGGTCCGACTCTTCCTTGCCAGGGACCTGCGGCTTCTTGGTGAGCACCGTCAATGCGGGGTCGCCCTTGCTGGAAAGGGCGCGAAACGTGTGTTTCACAATCCGGTCTTCGAGTGAATGGAATGAAATCACACAGAGACGTCCGCCGGGAGACAACACATCTGCCGCATCGCGCAATGCCGGTTCGATACAATCCAGCTCGTTATTCACGGCAATGCGGATGGCTTGAAACGTGCGGGTAGCACAGTGGAGTCGACCGTGCCGATAATTCGATGGAACAGCTCCCTCGATCACTGAGACCAACTCTTTCGTCGTCTCCAATGGGCGGCGTTCTCGCGCGCGGGCAATGGCACGCGCAATTCGTCGAGAAAACCGTTCTTCGCCAAACTGAAAAATCGCATCGGCCAACTGCGCTTCCGGCCATCGATTGACCAGGTCAGCTGCGGTTCCGCTCATCGATTGATCCATACGCATGTCCAACGGACCATCCTCTTGAAAGCTAAAGCCTCGACGAGGTTCTTCCAACTGCGGGGACGAAACCCCAAGGTCAAACAGAATTCCATCGACCTGGCCAATGCCACTGAGAGCAAGATGCTGCTTCAAATCCACAAAATGACCGTGCAGAAGGACCACTCGGTTGCCAAATCGTGCGAGCCTTTCGCGACTGGCTTCAATGGCCACTGCATCGCGATCAAGCCCAATAAGTCTGCTGTGAGGGCCGCTCGCCTCAAGAATCTTCTCTGCATGCCCACTGTACCCCACCGTACAATCAAGATAGATTCGGCCTCCCCCTTGAACAAGCCAAAACACCACTTCTTTCGACATAACCGGAAAATGTAGAGAGACCTCCATAAATTACAATCAACCAAACTCACCCACTTTCTCCCACACAGCGCGCAGTATACACTCACTCAAAGACTTGTCAATAGAAAATTCATGTACTTATGAAGAGTCGAAGTCTCTTGTTGGGCCTTATCCCGTTGACAAAGCGTGGTCACAAAGGAGGCCCTCCAAACGGCAGTTATCCACAGACAAAAATAAGCCATTTTCGGAACTGTATGGGGATAGCACTACCAGCCGTTGTGGTCTTAGTGGAAGGGGGTCAAAATGACTCCCTATTCGCTAGTTGAGCACTTAGCTAAGGCAGTTTGGTTTTCGAGATGGCAGGAAGGATTCTTCGCTGTGTTTAGTGCCTATTTTGATGCGAGCGGAGATGAGACCAATGAACAGGAGAAATTTGTTACGGTTGCTGGCTTCATTGCGCATGCCAACATTTGGATCGAATGGGAAAATGAGTGGCTCGCATGCCTTGAGGAACATAAGCTTTTTGATAAATACGGTGTGCCAGAGTTTCACATGGTGGAATGTGCAAATCGTAGACACTCTTTTGATGGGCGAGGCGAGAGAGAGCGGTAGGAAATACTCAAAAAGTTAGAGGCAATCATAAGCAAGCATCTCGGTCAAAAAGAGTCATGCACAATTAGCATTGAAGATTATAAGAAGTATTTGGACGAAGAACTGAGAAAGCGTTTTGGAATAGCTGGGGCCTATTCAATAGGAGCAAGGGCTTGTGCTACGAGAGTGAAAGAATGCTGCGAGCATACTGGCGTACCTATTTCGCGCATTGAATTCTTTTGTGAAAGAGGTAATGGCGATGATTTAGAGAATGCCCTAAAAGAACACTTCATCTATCCCAAGGACATTCCTCGTCCGATATTCAAATCGAAGCGCCACATCCGATCAAAATTTGGCAACATTATTCAAGAACGCTTAGTGCCATTCCAGGCAGCCGATGTACTAGCGTATCTCACAAATACTGAAGCGAAGTTTTCCAATCGTCCTGATTGGGGAGATAAACACGATATTCGATGGATGCTGCAATCGCTTTCTAGCATCCCCGAACCGAATATCACGTTTAGTCCTCCTCGCATGCAGGCATTGAATAAGATCCTCCGAGGAGCCGAGCCAGATTTGATAGAGCGCGACCGCTAAAATAGGCGTAGATGCCTTGGACGTTCCAATGATGTGCGTTTCTTCAAGATGTGCAATGTTGATTGCCTCCTAGCTACACGTCGTAAGGACTCTGTCCATCATGTTCTCTGCGTCACGATTGTTGAACCGGAACGAAAACTCGTCGAGGTAGAGCGGGAGATACTTCTCGGAGACTTTATGAAACACGCCCATGACCCCGCGCTTGAACAGGGACCAGACATTCTCAACACCGTTCACATGCACGTCGCCGTTCACGTAGGTCTTGGAATGATTCACGCTCTTGTGGGCAAACTCAGAACTATCCAGCCAGAGATACGAGGCAAACTCATCGGTATGCATCTCCGCTCCTGGCTCCACATTCTTCCGAATGAAATCAGCGAGGGTACGCTTTGACGCATCTTGGATGGCCTTCAATCGGATCTTGCCTGAAGTCCGTTCTTTTATACCCACTACAGGAACTTTACTGGAGAGGGCGCGCCCGCGTGGACCTTTTCCTTTGCCACCGATATAAGTCTCGTCAATCTCCACCACGCCCGAATACTTCCGACAAAATTGAGGATCATCACGCATAGCGAGGCGAATCCGATGAGCCATGTACCACGCAGTCTTATAGGAACCGATCTCCAATTCCCGCTGCAATTGCGTAGCAGGAATGCCCTTCTTAGCCGAGCAGATCATATAGATCGCCAGGAACCATTTGACCAACGGCAAATGGGAATCATGGAAAATTGTGCCAACAGTCACAGAGTATTGATACCGGCATTCAATGCACTCATACAGGCTGCGCTCTTTGCCGGTCTTTCCTTCAGTGGTAAACGTCATGATGCGCTTACCGTCACAGTGCGGACATTGCAGACCCTTCGGCCAACGGATGCGCTCTAGGTGCTTGATGCATTTTTCTTCTGAATTAAACTTAGAAACGACTTGGAAGATTGATTGATGTTTGGCCATGATCCCCTCTCCAATGTTGTACCTGTGGGAAATTGTGGCAGATATTTTATACTGTGTCAAGGGGATAATCGTCTTATTTTTAGTGGTAGCCGCCGGAGGTTCTCGCTCCGATAAGGAATGCGCAGGCACGCGGCGGAGTCGATTGAGCGATTAGTTAATCTGTCAGCGCCAATAGTTTGTGAGATTCATTGACAAGGATTCATGTCGAGGCGAGAATGATTTCATGCTTTCACTCAGGAGAACCAAGGCCCTCTGTGTAGCCGCGTTCATGGCGGGAGCTGTCCTCGCGTTCAACGGGATCACAGCCGCCACGGGGTCAGCGGCATCACCTCTCTATTGGTGTCCGGATCAAAAATCCGATCGGCAGTATTCAGCAGAGCAAGGACCCGGGTGCGTGCCGCTTGTTGAAAAGAAAGAAACCCTGGCAACAGAGCAAGAAGGGGAAACACCTACTGACAACAAACCGCCACGCGATTTCAAGATTGAGAATTTGCAGGGCGACGTATCGACATTCCTGAACAAGTATCGCCACTTTCTCGATTGCTGCAAGACCGATCTGACGGAACTTCAGCAGGTTGAAGAATTGGGAGACGAGGTCGGAGATTTACTTAAGTCTACACAGACTAATATATCGAACCATTCGATGGCCTCGCGCGGCATCATGCTCCGCGAAATGATCCCAACTGTTTCCAAGGCCCGCGCTGATCTGAAGAAACTGCGTGCCACGCTTGAGCGCATCAATACCTCGACGAGCACTCGCAATTCAGGAGACTTCGAGACCTCAGGTCGGGAAACCCACGCGATTCGCGAAATGGAAGAATCGATCGAGAGAGACATCCGTGCGCCGAAACTGTCGACAGGGCCAAAAACTGGCGCCAGCATCGGCACCGCGCCATCAGCAGGGCCGAGTATCGGGAAAACCCCTAAGACCGGCAACACGATCGGCGCGGAAGGCGTCACCGGCCAAGGCATCGGGGCCTCATCGAAACACAGTCACGACATCGGCGGCTCAGGCCCAGCAGGGTTTGGGATCGGCACGACAGGCCGTGCAGGTCCTTCAATCGGCGAGTCCACCTTCAACAACGAATCGTCTTCGGCAGTCGGCTCATCTCTGCAACGTTCTACAGTGGGATCCAGCCTGTCGGATTCGACGGTAGGATCAAGCTTCGGCGGCTCCAGCGTGGGCTCAAGCCTCAGAGACTCGAGTGTTGGTTCGTCGTTCGGCTCTCCTGGTGTCGGTTCGACCATCCAAGAACGCGACACCATCCCGCAGCAGTAATCTCCCTCACTGCTTTGAAAGCGCAGTCGGCACCACTTCCCAGGTCTCTCCCCGATTTTTGCTCCTATACAAGCCACTCCCGTTTGTGCCTGCATAGAACACATCCGGATCAGTCGGACTCTGCACGAGCGATCGGATGTTGAGCGTTGCAAGACCCGTATTCAGCGTGCTCCACGTCGCTCCGCCATCTTCGCTCCGATGGACGCCTTCCCGACCGCCCAGATAAATGACGCCCTTCTTCGTGCGATCCAAAATCATCGAAAACAACATCTGATCTTGGAGCGACTGCCCGATCCGCACCCAGGCCTTCCCTCCATCCGTCGTTTTATAGAGTCCCGTAAGCGTGGAAGCATACACGGTATCCGGCTCAAACTGGTCGACCAGCACTGCCGTCACACTGAGCGCCCGCGACGACTTAATAATGTCGGGCGACACGAGACCGTTATTCACCTTCTCCCAATGGCCGGCCTCGTCGATCGTTTTGTACACCCCGCCGCTCGTGCCCGCATATATGATCGCCGGCCTCGTCGGATCCATGCCCAGTGTGACCACCATCAGCACTTCCTTCATCCCTTCCATTTTCTTCACCCAATGCTCGCCACCGTCTCTCGTCTCGGAGACACCCATCGTCGTGGCAAGAAAGATGTGGTTGCTGTCTGTCGGATCGAACACGAATTGATTCACCACCGACGAAATCGTCGCATCGTCTAGCCCCGAACGCATCGAGGTCCAGTGCTGCCCGCCATCGTGACTCTTAAAAACAGCATCACCTTTCGTACCCGCATACACCGTGGCCGGGTAGGCTGGATCGATCGCCATCGAAATCACGCGCGAGTGGCTCATCCCATGCGACAGATTCGCCCAAGTCAGACCCCCATCGCGCGTCTTATAGATATAGTCGTTCGTCGCGACATAAATGATGTCAGAATTCTTCGGATTGAGCTGGATAACAACAATGGGATCGCCACGATCGCAGCCAAAGAGAGGAAGACCAAGGAGGAGCAATGCCAATGGGAAGGCGAGTCGTTTCATGAATCCAGCTTGAGGCGATGTTCGGATGCGAAGGTGGCAGAGTCACACCAAACTGCGTCAGTCTATTATGCACTACTCAATAAATGATCCCTCCAAGCTCGCTCGTTCTCTCTCCAGAGATGGGGGCTGACTGATCTTCTATTGCGCGCGTTCAACGAGGGCCTTCTCAGGCCGCGCGTTGCGCGAGCACAGAAGATCATCAGGCTCCATCCCCCCCCTGTTTCAGCATCCTGAGTCAGCGGTAGTTGGTGAATTGCAGATCAATCCCAAAATCCTTACCCCGGAGAAACGCCATTGCCGCTTGGAGGTCATCCTTGCTCTTGCTCAATACACGCACTTGCTCGCCTTGAATCTGCGCCTGCACTTTCAATTTTGATTCTTTGATGGCCTTCGTCACCTCTTTCGCCTTGTCCGCCGCGATCCCACTTTGGATTTTCGCCACCTGGCGTACCGTCCCACTCAACGCCGGCTCCACAGTCCCGTAGGTGAACGCCTTTAACGAGACCCCGCGCTTTACGCATTTGGTCTTGATAATATCGTTCACCGCGTTGAGCTTGTATTCATCGTCGGAAACCAGGCTCAGCTCCTTTTCCTTCTCCTTCAACGTAATCTCCGTTTTCGAATCTTTGAAGTCGAAGCGCTGCTTGATCTCCTTCGTCGCCTGATCGACGACATTCCTCATCTCTTGCATGTTCACTTCCGAGACCACATCAAACGAAAACTGTTCAGCCACGATCCCCTCCTATTCCTTCCGGGTCAGCAACAGCCCCCGCCGGGCAACTGCAACCGTCGCCTCTCATCATCATGCCGAATCGTCGTCCGCAATTTTCCCCGCGATCCACCACCGGCCATCACTACCACTTCACTACTGGTGAAAGGACGCTTCAAGACGACATAGCCATACCACTGCATCATACTATCGCCCAAGACGATCACCGCGAGCAAGGCCACGAACGCCACCAACCCCGCATCCAGGTATAGCGCAAAGGCCTGTCCGCCATCTGCGATAGACGAGGCGTTGCCCATAAACAGGCCGAACATCTCATAGGACCCGATCAACGTAATGGCACCGACAAACACCATCGGCAACGCGGTGATCCACAGATAGCGTGCCTTCCGCATCTTGATGAGCACCGTCGTACCGATACAGAGTGCCACAGTACCGAGTAACTGATTCGCTGCCCCGAACATCGGCCAGAGCGTCGAGATGCTGCCGGTGCCGATGAGATAGCCCCAAGCTCCCACGATCAGTCCGCTGCTCACCGCCACCCCAGGCCACCAATTCATCCGCCGCAATGGAGGATAGAACCGCCCGCCCATCTCCTGGATGAGATAGCGCCCCACGCGCGTACCTGTATCGATCGTCGTCAAAATAAACAACGCCTCGAACACCAACGCAAACTGATACCAATAGGCCATCAACCCTGCCATACCGGGGAGCGCGGAAAAAATAGCCGCCATGCCGACCGCAAGCGATACGGCCCCGCCAGGCCGTCCCGCCACCTCAACCTCAACAAGTTGCGAGAGTTCTTGAATTCGCGAGACAGGGAAGCCCATCGCAGCCAGCGCATCAGGCGAGAGCATCGTATTGATCGCCAGATAGTCGCCGGGGATCAAGACCGAGGCCGCAATCAAAGCCATCACACCGACAAAACTCTCCAATAGCATCGCCCCATAGCCAACCGTAGCCTGGGACTCCTGTTCAATCATCTTCGGCGTGGTCCCTGAAGAGACCAGCGAGTGAAAGCCGGATATGGCTCCGCAGGCAATCGTGATAAAGAGAAAGGGAAAGAGCGTGCCGGGAATAATCGGTCCGCCTCCGCTCGCAAACATCGTGACGCGCGGCATCTCGATCGTCGGCGCCATAAGGATCACTCCCACCCCCAGCAATGCCACCACCCCGAGCTTCATAAAGGTAGAGAGATAGCCCCGCGGCACCAGCAACATCCAGCCGGGCAGGACAGACGCGAGAAACCCGTAGCCCGCCAGTCCCCACACCAACGTCGTGCGCTCCAATTCGAACCAGCTTGCCACCGAAGACTGCGCAACCACCCGCCCGAAGATCACAGCCGCAACCAACAGCACCACACCGAGCAGAGAAACTTCAGCCACCTGACCGGGCCGGAACTTCTGAAGATAGAAGCCCATGATGAAGCCGATGGGAATCGTCATCGCAATCGTGAAGGTACCCCAGGCATTGCGATAGAGTGCATTC
>DATIQH010000499.1:0-3380 GCA_035471155.1 Nitrospiraceae bacterium
GTTCAGTGTGCGAAGGAATGCCAAGAGAAGAGTGATCTCGTGGCATTCCTTCGCACACTGAACGGCGAAGGATGGCAACATGTCAAAGAGCCGAAAGCCTTTCCTCAGTAGAACGTGAACGATGCTGGTGATCCGCTACGAGCGGATCACCGGCATCCGCTGAGGCCTCCCTCTCTCTGAACAAGCACATCCAGCGAGACAAGACGAGGGCCGCTCCTGACCATGACCGTCAGGACCGGCCCTCGTGGCATTCCACCGCATCGACCAAACCAAAAGAATGTAAGCCGATGGATTGGGCTAACTGATCGCCATCATGATTCATGACGGCTCATCGTCACAGCGCAGAGAAGACACTGACCCATGCCTCACACCGGAACATAGGAGCATGGAGCGAACGCTTTACGGCTGGCGGTGCAGGGCAAGAACCGCTCGTGGAGTACCTTCCAGAAACTAAAGGGGGGTCACGTACAGTGACCCCCTCATACGCTACAAGAACATGGTTTCGGCCCGTCTATGACGATCTCCTGCCGACTCTCTTGAATCGATACATAAACCGGATACCGGAACTATTGAGTCACTTTTACGAGCCATCCGTCGGTGACTTCGCATTGAGCGATGCCTCTCGCTTCAATATTAATTTTTGCGAAGGCGCCTCTGAGGCTGTCAGGAAGCTTGCCGGAAACCTTAAACCCATTTTGTTTCTCAACCACGGTGACCGGTATGGACTGACCTTTTATCGTCACCTTGATACTCTTCGGAACGGTATATTCAGATGCATAAAATGAAAAACCAGACTCTGGAGCCACTTCTGAATTATTGACGGGCAAAAATTCTGAAAATTTCACTTTTGCACAAATCCCTGAACCATCGCTCCTGCCACCCTCACCGTACGCCCAGACGTTGGCAGGGACAATCAATACAACCGCCATCAACAATATCTTATGTAATTTCATCGTTACGCCTCTTGTGTTGTTATTGGTTGAGTTGACCGGTTTATTACCGAGTGACGAACGGATCGCATTGTCGGCTATTTTCCGAGAAAAAACAACCCCCTCGCGTTCGACGCGACCAACACAATCCGTATCGCCTATTTGCAACACTCTGCCCGCATGAGCATCTTGACAAGAACCGAAGAAAGAGCTTATCACAGGCACCTGGCAAGGCCTCATGAGGGTGTTCGGGCTTCCCCCCGATACAATGTCCCATCACCCGGAAGGGTACGATCATGCGAAAAACTTTCGAGCAACTCTTCGAATCATTGAGCGATCATGCAAGGGACGTTTCGTTTCAGGTGCAGTTTTGGGACGGGGTGAAAAAATCGTACGGCGCGGGCGAGCCGCAGTTCATTCTCACCTTTGCCACGAAGCGTTCTGCAGAGCATGTCCTTGAAAGCGGATCGTTGGGCTTCGGCGAAGAGTACATGGCAGGAGACATTCTGGTTGAAGGCAATTTCGTACAACTACTCCGCTTCGGAGCGGACGCCGCATTCCTCAATCTGCCTCTCGGATTGAAGGCAAAGCTCGCCATTAAGCACCTGCGCCAGACATCGCTCAACACCCTGTCGCGTTCGACGAAACACGTCGCGCACCACTACGATCGCGGGAACGACTTCTACAAACTGTGGCTCGACGAGAGTATGGCCTATTCCTGCGCCTACTTCCGCCATGACAACGACACCCTCGAACAGGCACAGCAACAGAAATACGAACACATCTGTCGAAAGCTTCAGTTGAAGGCCGGAGAAACACTGGTCGACATCGGTTGCGGCTGGGGCGGCATGCTGATCTACGCCGCGAAGCATTATGGTGTGCGCGGCGTCGGCTGCACATTGTCAAAAGAACAAGTCGAGTATGCAGCCGATCTCGTGAAGCGTCAGGGCCTGGGAAAAGACATTTCGATCGTGTTCGAGGATTACCGTAAGATTGAAGGCAAGTTCGACAAATTCGTCTCCATCGGCATGTTTGAACATGTGGGAAAGCAATTCATTCCGACATTTATGGAAAAGGTAAAATCGATCTTGAATCCCGGCGGCATCGGGTTGCTCCACACCATCGGACAAGAGCGGCCCGTACCCGGCGACCCCTGGACGTTGAAATACATCTTCCCCGGCGGTTACATTCCCTCGCTCGACGAAATCGTACGGACCATGTGCGAAGCCAAGCTCATTCCGACTGACGTCGAAAATCTGCGCCCGCACTACGCGCGAACGGTTGAGGAGTGGAGCGCGCGATTCGAGGTCCACGTCAAAAAGATCGAGGCGATGTACGATGCCTCCTTCGTTCGCATGTGGCGGATGTTCCTCAACGGTTGTGTCGCCAACTTTCGCTATGGGGACATGCGGCTCTATCATGTCCTTTTTACGAACGGACTGAACAACACCATGCCCCTCACGCGGGAGCACCTGTACCGCTAATGGAGCCGATCACAACAGTCGCCTCACGTTTGCAAGCCGTCAAAGACCGCATAGCCAGAGCGGCGCAATCAGCCGGCCGAGCGCCGGATGAGATCACGCTGCTGGTCGCGAGTAAAACCCAGCCGGCCGAGAGAGTGCGGGAAGCCTGGCACGCAGGACAAAAGATTTTTGGCGAGAACTATCTGCAGGAAGCGCTGGCTAAAATGCCGGCCCTCACCGACTTGCCGATCGAGTGGCATTTCATCGGCCCGATCCAAAGCAACAAGACCAAACGCATCACAGAAAACTTCGTCTGGGTTCATGGTGTGGACCGGATAAAAATCGCCGACCGCCTGGCAAAAGACCGGCCCGAATCATTACCGCCGCTGCAAATCTGTCTGCAAGTGAACGTGAGCGGAGAAGCCAGTAAAAGTGGTGTCGCGCCTGAAGAGCTGGCCCAGCTGGCAGCCCATGTCGTGCGACTGCCCCGTCTGAAGTTGCGCGGTTTGATGGCCGTCCCTGAACTCACGACCGCCACCGCGCTGCAGCGCAGCCAGTTTCATATGCTGTGGGAACTGTTCGACCGACTCAAGAAAGATGGTTACGAACTCGATACGCTTTCCATGGGCATGTCGGAAGATATGGAGATCGCCATCGCCGAAGGCGCGACCACCGTGCGCATCGGTACGGCAATTCTCGGTCCAAGGCGCTATCTCATCCCTGAAGAGCTTGCGATCCGCGCTGCCCAAAAATCCGCAACACTATAACTTCTTATCTCAAGTAGCTCATCAATGTAGTCGATCCCTCCGAGACCGATAACGGGGTGCTTGCCTTGAACACGACGATACTCATTCTGCACCGTTCTCCCCTATCGGTTGGACTCACTGCTGGTGTGGCCGGATTATTGATCGGTGAGATGTTCTTCGGAGCGACGAACAGCAGCGCGCAGTCCACTGAAGCCGATGCGCCTGCTCCCGAAACCAACAAC
>DATIQH010000500.1:0-2465 GCA_035471155.1 Nitrospiraceae bacterium
GGAATCGTCCGCGCCGCGCTCGGTGTGCATCCCACGGGTTTCCTGTCGAAGCCCGAAGAGAACGAAGCGCGCATAGTCAAGGGCGTCGACGCCGCGATCGCCGCCGGAATCTACGTGATAATCGACTGGCACGACCACTTCGCCCACAAGCACCCCGGCGTGGAGAGGGACTCTTCGGCCAGCCCCATCACGATAGTGGAGCCGTGCAAGAACGGCTCGGTCCCATCCCGACCGCGGGATTCTTTGCGCAAGGCGAGATTGGTCCCGTCGGAGGGCGCAATTTTCTGCATGGCTACACAGCGAGCGTGGTCATTTTCTCCGAGCCCGACTCCCGCAAAAAACATCAGTGACAACAGCATATTCTATTCATGGAGTGTTCGAACAGGATCGCTGGCCCGGATACCCGCAAGGGTTTTCCCGCGTAGTAATTATATGCTCCGTTGTCGTCGGTCATTGTGGTTGACGACTTACGACGAAGAAAGGAATCGTCATGCCGTTTCAGGAAGCAGGCGCTCAAGGGAATGAAGTCACGACGTCATCGGGATTGCAGTATGTCGATCTCACAATCGGAACCGGAGCGACAGCAGCGGCTGGACAGACCGTCTCCGTGCATTACACAGGTTGGCTGGAAAACGGGAAAAAATTCGACAGTTCCGTGGACCGGGGCCAGCCGTTCTCGTTTCCTTTGGGTGCCGGACGGGTCATCAAGGGCTGGGATGAGGGCGTGAAGGGGATGAAGGTTGGCGGGAAGAGAAAGTTGACCATTCCTTCCAAGCTCGGTTATGGCGCACAGGGCGCCGGTGGAGTCATTCCACCGAATGCCACCTTGATTTTCGATGTTGAGTTGCTCGGTGTCCGATAATTAAGCCGACACATATGTCAGCACGACCGTAATGCAACAGACTCCCCTTATCCAGCAACATCGCGCAAGCGGCGCCAAACTCGTCGACTTCGCGGGATGGGAAATGCCCATCCAATACACTGGCGTGGTGGACGAGTACCATGCCGTTCGTTCCCATGTCGGGCTCTTCGATGTAAGCCATATGGGGAGGGTGCGAATTGCCGGAACTGGTGCTGTCTCTTTCCTCCAGCGAGTCACGACCAACGATGTTGGGAAACTCGACGTTTCTCACGCCCAGTATTCCATGGTCTGCAATGAAAATGGCGGCATCAAAGACGACATCTTCGTCTATCGGCTCGCCCAAGACGAGTTCCTCTTATGCGTGAATGCCTCGAATCGCGAGAAGATCCACTCGTGGCTACAATCACAGCTTGCCCAGGACAAGACGGTTCGTCTTGAAGACCGATCAGTTGAATTGTCCCAGGTGGCTGTTCAGGGCCCCAAATCTCGCGAGTTGCTCATGAATCTCGGGGGGGCGGAGATTGAAGCACTCAAGCTCCATCACATCTGTGATGCCACGATCGGCGGCCTGTCCTGCTTGCTGGCCCGAACCGGCTACACCGGCGAATTGGGCTTTGAGATTTATATCGACGCAGACAAGGTCGGCCGCCTCTGGGACCTACTCGTCGACAAGGGACAGGCCCAGGGACTCAAACCGGCGGGGCTTGGCGCGAGGGATCTTCTCCGCTTGGAGATGGGCTATCTGTTGTATGGCAACGACATAGGTGAAGACACGACGCCACTCGAAGCCAATGCAGACTGGACCGTCAGCTTCCAGAAAGGCGAATTCATCGGCAGCCAGGCGCTTCTGGCACAAAAACAGGGCGGAGTCGCTCGTCGATTCATCGCCTTCGAGCTCCTTGAGAAAGCCGTGCCTCGCCATGGATTCAGAATCCTCGACCCCACAGCTTCCCAACCGATCGGTGACGTCACCAGTGGTAACCTTTCGCCGCTTTTACAAAAGGGGATCGGATTGGGCTACGTTCCTTCGTCCTATTCCAATCAGGGAACGTCTCTCGCTATCGAAATTCGTGGGAAGACAGTTCCTGCCATTGTTGTGAAACCACCGTTCTATAAGAGGCCCAAGGCCTAGCATTGCGCAGCACGATGTTATGGACAAGAGGTTAGAAGAGCCAAAATGATATCGATCTCTCACGTGTGTTCAGTTTTCCACCCCTTGCCTCTAGCCCATGCGTAGCAAGCACATCTATACAGGCGTCGTTGTGAACTTGAACGTTGACACCGTCACATTGCCCAACGGCCTCACGGTCGACTTGGAAGTCGTGCGTCATCCTGGAGCGGCTGCAGTCGTTCCGCTGAAAGACGATGGCACGGTCATCCTGATCAGGCAGTTCCGCCATGCGGCAGGGGGGTTCATCTACGAAATCCCAGCGGGGAAACTTCATCCTGGCGAGGACCCCAGAGTCTGCGCGGCACGAGAACTCGAAGAGGAAATCGGATACCGAACCGATAAGCTTGAGCTTCTCTCGGCCGAGCGCCCGGCGGCCCCGGAAGAGCCGCTATGGGCGCGCGTGGCCCGGGATGTGGCCGCATGGGGACCCAC
>DATIQH010000501.1:0-9072 GCA_035471155.1 Nitrospiraceae bacterium
AGTGGACGATGGACGATTGACGATGGACCATATTGTTGAGAAATCGATCATCAATCCAAGAAAGATTTTCCACCTCCCCGAGCAACCCGAAACATGGGTTGAAGTTGACGAGAACGCCGAATATGAAATCCGTGCCACTCAGCAGTTCTCCACCATCCCGCCGATACGGAAACTGCGCCCTTGGGGCACATCCCCATTGGCGGCTTGAGTCGGCGTATAAAAGAACACCAGGTTGCTTTGAAATGCATTCAGCACTAACGCTGCGGCCACCGCCAATGCGACCAATCCTAGGCCGATAAGGACAAACCGTTTCTGTCGAGGCTTCATCGTCTTCGCTTCCTCCTACGATTCATCGCGGCTCCCAGCCGCCGCTGCAGACCGCCGCCACACCGCGAGGATTTCCCCCCCCATACACAGAGCCGTAACACCGAACGAGGCCCACACATAGAGGCCGTACCCACCCATCGCGAAAAACTCCGCCATGCTTCCCCACTGCATCAGCGCGCCTCCGCGACATCCGGTAACGAGGCAGACTTGCCCCACGACGGCTGTCGCTCTCGCTCAATAATCACACAGCGCACGCGGGTTAACGTCACCGCGATGCTGTACATCCAGAAGCCGACCATCATCACCAACATCGCCGTCACCATGGTCCCCGCCATCGTCGGCGCCGCCGTGATGCTGACAGAGGCTCCTTGATGCAGCGTGTTCCACCACTTCACAGAGAAGTAAATGATCGGAACATTGATCACCCCAACGAGCGCCAAGACGGCGCTGGCGCGATCGGCGCGACGCAAATCATCGATCGAGGAGCGCAACAGAATGATCCCGATATATTGAAACAACAAAATCAGTTCCGACGTCAGCCTGGCATCCCATACCCACCAGGCTCCCCAAGTCGGTTTACCCCACATCGAACCGGTGAACAGGGCGAGGAACGTAAACATCGCTCCGGTGGGAGCAATGGCCTGCGCCATCATGAAGGAGGGGCGCGCATTCAATCCCAACCCGATACCAGCCCAGATCGCCATGATGACGTAGAGAAACATGGACATCCAGGCAGCGGGTACATGAACAAAGATGATGCGGTAGGCATCGCCTTGCGTCGCATCGGTCGGCGCAACAAAAAACCCCACGTACAACCCGACCACGATCAACCCCGCAGCAGCGGCAGCAAACCACGGAATCATCCGTCCGGCTAATGGGTGAAAGGCCTGTGGTGATGAATATTTAAACCAGTTAATGCCTGTGGCGCTCATAACGATGTCTTATTCCAATGCAATGCGCAATGCAACAGCCGTGGCCCATGGCGCAAACGTGAACGAGAACAGGAAACAGGCTCCAAGCAACGACAGATTCGCTTCGCTCCCGATTCCGGCCAAACTATTCGTGACGGCGCCGGCCCCAAAGATCAGCACCGGAATAAAAAGTGGAAGCACCAGGAGGGCAACCAGCAAGCCACTCCCGCGCAATCCAAGAGTTAACGCAGCTCCAATGGCTCCAATCATACTCAACGTCGGCGTACCAAGCAAGAGCGATAACGTCAACACCCCCAACGATTCTCCGCTCAACCCGAACTGCAAACCGAGGAGGGGCGAGAGCAGGACCACTGGCAAGCCAGAGATAACCCAATGCGAGAACACCTTGCCAACGACCAAGACAGACAAAGGTTGAGGGATCAAGAGCGTCTGCTCTAACACACCATCAAGATAATCCGCAGTGAACAAGCGCCCCAACGACAACAGACACGCAAGCAAGGCCGTAACCCAGAGCACACCGGAGGCGATCATCCTCAGAACCGCCGGCTCCGGCCCGACCCCCAACGGAAAGAGGCTCGCGACGATGACAACAAAGAACACCGACATCGCCACATCCGAGCGGTGCCGCATGGCCAGCAGAAGATCCCGTCGGACAACGCCGCGTAATGCCTCACTCAGACTGGGCTGACTCATCGAGTCAGCCTCAAGTGCTGAATGCAATCGGGCGGAAGATCGATCTCCTGGTGCGTGGCGACGACCACCATGCCACCATGACCGAGGTGCGACTGGAGATGCCGGGTCAAGTAACTTGTGGCTGCAACATCGAGTGATGCAAATGGTTCATCCAAGAGCCATAATGGACGGGTGGAAAGCCAGAGACGCGCCAGAGCCACGCGGCGCTTTTGTCCTTGCGAGAGTACGCGCGTCGGCAGACGATGGATCGGTCGCCCAAGACCGACTGCCTCCAACGCCTTCTGCACAACTCCACTCGCACTTTCATCGCCCGCCAGGCAGGCAGAGACCGTAAGGTTTTCAACGGGAGTCAGCTCATCCTTGATTCCGTTGAGATGCCCTACGTAAGTAAGCTGGGCGCGATAGAGTTCTTTAAGCTGGCGAATGTCTTTCCCCTGCCAAAGAATCGTGCCGTTATCAGGCGACAACAACCCGCACAGCATGCGAAGGAAGCTGGTTTTTCCGCTGCCGTTCTCACCGACCACGGCCAGTACAGTGCCGGGCGTGACCGTCACGCTGATATCGGAAAACAGCAGCCGCTCTCCCCGGCTGCCGCTCAGTGCGACGGTTTGAAACATATTCGGAGAAGTTCCATTGGAATTGAAGAAAAGGAATGATCGCAGCGTTGAATCTTACCGGGTCGTATCGTTGGCGATTGTTTTCTCAACACCGGCTGACGTCTCATCACAACACCATTGTCGCGAAGCGGTAATCCCTTTGGGAGACCGATGGCACTCCATGGCGAGGGAGGCTCACAAAAGGACACACTTCTAACATTTTGATTGTCGCCCATCTGATACCGGCAAGTCAAAGATGGGTCGATGCAGCATGGAATAGATACATCAGATTTTCATAATCGGACAGCCGGAGAATCGGGAAGCCCACAGAAATGCATTTGAGATTTTCACCTGCATCGCGAGGGGGCTAGAATCTTGCCCTGCTTTAATGGCATCATAGAGCGATGCCCTTAGATCATAATCGAGTGACCAGGCATAATAGCTACGTAGTGGAATCGCTTGGCCGTACGGAATAACGGCTTATCGCAAGCCTCCATAACAGGAAGGTGCAGCATATCTATGATTAGGCAAGTGACAAGCGCAAGCTTTATCATGCTCGTTCTTCTTGCCGCATTATCCCACCCTGAATACGTTGCTGCCCATGGAGGACAGAGCGGAGAAGACGACCCCTGCCTGCGCCGAATCGGAGAACAGCTAATACATTTCAGTGCCTACCAGCCCCAATACGAGTTAAAAGATCAATACTGCACGGAGATTCCGAAGGAAGGCGATACCTTTCTGGTCGTCGACCTCGTGGACCCGGCGCTGCGCAACGAGCTGGTCGGAATGCGGGTCCTGAAAGGCAATGGGAGCAATGAGGCGGAAGATCAGATTGTGGCAGATATTCGTCCAACTACCCATCCTGACGGCGTGCTCAGAGGTGAAGCCAGACTGAATGAAGGCATCTATACAGTTATCATTTCGGCAGAGAAGCAGAATCTGATGAAACGCCCGCAGTATCTCTTACGGGTACATCTGATTGATTATCAGAAGCTGGTGCAATCTACAGTCGTCCCGGCGCTAGGTGTACTGCTGGCAGCTTGGCTCTTGTACAAACTCATACGATCGAGGTGGCTGCGAAATTGGTGGGCAGTCCTCCGTTCATAAGGGGGCCGGGCGTTTCGGCCCGCGTGCATCATACCTATTCGAGAGGGAGGATCCTAGCAATGGCTGTGCAATTCCTGAAACCTATCGGCTTGTGCGTGTTGATGTTGATCATCGGGGTGCCATTCTTCTCCACGCAGGCCCAGGCTCACGGAGGATTGGCGCTGGCCGAGGACATGTGCCGGCTCACGATCGGCCCGTACAACATGCACTTTACCGGCTATCAGCCGGACAATACCCGGAATAAGGAGTTCTGCGAGGACATTCCGTCGACCGGCCGCACGGTCGTGGTGCTCGATTATATGGAAGATGCGCTCCGCCCGCTGCCCACCGAAGTTCGGATCATCAAGGATACGGGTTCGGAGCAAGATCTTCAGGCCATCACGGTCCTCCACCTGCCGCCCAAGGTCTACCCTGCCGGCTCGGTTAATTTCGAATATAACTTCGCCCAGCCCGGCAAATTCGTTGGTCTAGTGACCGTGGGCGACAAGCAACCGATTGTATCGCGATTTCCGTTCTCAGTTGGGGAAACGAAAATATGGCTGCCCCCCACCTACTTCTTGATTGCGCTCGCAGGGGTTGCGGTGGTCGGAGTGATCTTCTTTGCCATGCGCGGCCGTGGGAAAACAACCAGCAGCACTGTTTCGTAATCAGAGAGGGCCATCCGAGCTAAGACACCTGTACAGACGCGTCTCCGGTTCCACGAGAACATTAAGAAGGCGACGAAGAAATTAACGCGAGAAGGATACCGATGATGTCTTTGCGATTTCTACTGAAACCAGTGGTTGTATGTTTCCTGATGCTGGTGATCGGAGTTCCACTCTCCGCGCAGGCCCAGCACTTTCATGAATTGGATAAAAACTTCTGCATACTCAAATTCGGGCCCTACGGTATGCACCTGACAGAATATCAACCTGACACCTCAGACAGGCAGGAACTCTGCGGGGATGTCCCATCGACCGGCCGCACCGTGGTAGTGCTCGATTTTATCGAAGGGGAACTCCGTTCGCTGCCCATCGAGGTTCGGGTCATCAAGGATACGGGTTCGGAGCAGGATCTTCAGGCCATCACGATCCTCCACCTGCCACCCAAAATCTACACGGGAGGATTTATCAATTTCGAACATAGCTTCAGCCAGCCTGGCAAATTCATCGGGATGATCACTGTTGGCGGCAAGGAAGAACACATCGCGCGATTCCCAATCTCAGTAGGAGAAGGTGGAGCGGTGTCGCACCTCATGCACTACATGATGTTCATAATCCCAGTCGCAGCGATTGCCGGCGGAGCGGCAATCTTCTTTTTCCTGCGCGGTCGTCGCAAACCCTCGGTTAGCACTGCCTCCTAAGCAACTGGCCCTCCGGTCGCCGGAGGACAATGCGCCGAAACAATAGCTAAACGGCTGACGACTGCGATTCAGTTTTGTGCAACAACGAGGAGGATATCCGATGACATCATGGTCGGCTCGCGCACTCAAGCACGTCGTAGCTGGCACAGCGATGGCGATGGCAGTGTGCGCACATGCAGCTCCGGCGCTGGCGCATTCAATGCTGGTCAAGGCAGAGCCTCCACGCCGAGCTGTCCTCGCCCAAGCACCGGCGCAGGTGCGACTCTGGTTCAACGAGGAAATTGAAGGTGACTACGCATCACTGGTTGTGCTCGATGCCGAGAAACACCCCGTAACCGAGATCAAACCTGCGCTTGCTCCCGATGACCGGAAATCCATCGTCTTGCCGCTGCCGGCGTTAACACCCGGAAAGTATTCGGTGAAGTTTCGGGTGCTGTCGGTAGACGGCCATGTGGTGGAGTCGTACTTCGATTTCACGATAAAGGACAAAGTGCAAAAGAAATGATCGAGGTCATCGGCGCGCTGTTCCGCTGGCTGCAGCTTGCGTCCAACATGATCCTGATCGGCGGCTGCGTCTTTCTCGCGATCGCTGTCCGTGCGAACACTGCTTTCGACGCCCCATGGTTCGCCCGCCTGAATCGCACGTTACCGTGGCTTTCGGTCACGCTTCTACTGGGCTTGGTGGGTTTGTTGGCCACGACTACGGCACAGGCCACTGGCGTGGCCGAAAATGCCTGGCATCCGGGAGCCTGGCTAGAACTCTTACAAAAAACCCGCATAGGACTCATCTGGAAGCTGCGCGCGGCGCTTGCGCTTCTCGTATGCGGAGTAGCTCTCTACGTGCGGTTCTCAGCTTGGGCGCGCTGGCAATATGTCCTGTATGCGACCGTCGCTGCGCTCACGCTGGCTGCGGGATCACTCTCGAGCCATTCCGCAGCTGACGAACTGTCCGTCACATCCGTGCTGCCTTACGCGCTGCATACCGTTCTGGCAAGCGTCTGGTTCGGAGGGCTGCCGGCCTTTCTCACCGTCTTATTCACCGCTATCCGAACGCGAACTTACGAGGAAGCGGACCGGTCAAGCTTCCAGACCCTGCAACATTTCTCAAAGATGGCGCTGCCCGTGATGATCGCGGTCGTGGCCACGGGCATCATCGTGACCGATCGCATGGTGGACACGAGCTATGCCGCATTGGTCGCGACAAGCTGGGGCTGGCTTCTGGATACAAAGCTCGCACTGCTCATAGTGATTCTCGTGATCGCTGCGCGCGCACGCCTTGTCTGGCTACCGGCGCTCAACCAGAATGAGGATGTGGCTGAGGCCAGTAGGCGAACGCTTCGGAAATGGGTCACGCTCGAAGTTCTGCTCGCGTCAGCGCTGGTGTTGGCAGCAACACTGCTGTCGAACGCTGTCCCGGCAAAGCATACTGTCATTGAAGACTGGCCTTATCCGTTCCGTTTCTCCATCGACGCCACCTGGGGCGAGATGAGCGTCATGGTTCGTACAGGGATCGGGATTATATTGGTGATCCTGGCAGGCGGGTCGGTCGCGCTCGGTTGGACAAAGCGCTGGGAAACAAAGTGGCGCATAATCATCCCGCTCGCACTGACTGTTTGTGCCCTAGCCTTAGTGCTGCCTTCTCTTGCCACTCAGGCCTTCCCAGAAACGTACCGCAAGACGCCGGTCCCGTTCGATACCATTTCCGTTGCCAACGGCGCGGCTCTATTTGCCGCAAACTGTGTCCCCTGCCACGGCCCCCAAGCCAAGGGCAATGGTGTCCTGGCCAAAACCCTCGCGATACCACCAGTAGATCTGCTCACTGAGCCGCACACTGCCAAGCATACTGCAGGAGATTTTTTCCACTGGCTGACCCACGGTATTCCCGGTACCGGCATGCCGGCGTTCGCGGACAAACTTACGGAAGAAGATCGTTGGGATCTGGTGAACTTTCTCCATGCCACCTCTCGTGGCTATCAAGCTCGCCTCATTAATCCCTACGTCGCCCCCAATCAGCCCTACATGGCCCCGCAGAATTTCTCTTATTCTGCACACGATGGGACAAGCGGTACCTTGAAAGACTTTCGTCGGCAGAAAGCAGTTCTGCTGGTCTTGTTTTCTTGGCCGGAGTCCCGCGCGCGACTCGATCAGCTGCGGCTGGCTTATCCCGCTCTACGTGATAGCAATACTGTGGTGCTGGCGGCACCCATGAATGACCTCAACCCGCAAGATCTGGCGGCAATCACAACGACGATGCCCTTCCTCATAGCAACGCAGGGTGCGCAGGAGATCGCGCATAGTTACGCCTTATTCCGTAGAACCCTTAGCAATCCAGATCTGGCAGGCGAAGGAACCTCACCGAAGCATATGGAGCTTCTAATAGATCGTTACGGCTATTTGCGAGCACGCTGGATTCCTGCCGTAGACGGGGCAGGGTGGACAGACATCGGCGAATTGACTCAGCAGATCGAGCAACTGAATCGCGAAAAAGAAATTCGGCCGCCGCCTGACGACCATGTGCACTAAGTCTTTGCTGATAGAAGCACGGCGGGGATCCGAATCGGGTGCACGTTTCAATATTCATCGCTCTCTAGAAAACGCCCAAACAGTCGGATGATTATTGATCCTACAGGCAAGGGCGGAATACAAAATTAGAAAGTCGTGCTGGTCACAAGGTCTGCAACGGCACAGATATTGCTCTAGCGTGCAAATTGGCGCTGGGGGGCTTGATTTTCAATACGTTTTTGTATATTTTTTGCCCACAAATACGTTATGCACTTAACTCCAGTATGGCCTCGACGTACTGGAGCCCTACCAGTGGAGGACTATATGCCAGCCCTCGCCGAATTCGAGCAGCGTTTCGCCACAGAAGGAGCGTGCCGTGCTTATCTGGCTCGACTGAGGTGGCCAAGCGGATTCTGTTGCCCCCAATGCACTACTAGTGGTAGCTGGACAACCACACGACGCCTTCTGATGTGTCGCCGATGCGGATATCAGGCCTCCGTTACGGCAGGCACAATTTTCCATCGAACCCGACTTCCTTTGCAGGACTGGTTCAAAGCTATGTGGTGGATGACCGATCAGAAGAAGCATCGGCTTAGTGCCCTGGGGTTACAGCGCTTGCTAGGCCTCGGCAGTTACAGAACTGCGTGGTTATGGCTACAGAAACTGCGGCGCACGGTGGTACTTCCGGATTGGGACAAGTTGGGAGGCCAAGTTGAAGTAGACGAAATACACATGGGAAGCGTCGAGGCTGGAAAAGGCCGCCGACATTTGGAAAACAAGACCCTTGTGGCGATCGCCGCGCAGATTGATGGGAAAGGAATCGGACGTATTCGCTTGCGTAGGATTCCCGTTGCCTCTCCGAATCAGCTCGTTGCCTTCGTGAAACACGTGATCGAGCCTGGGTCTTTGGTTATCACGGACGGATGGAAAACCTATGCGGGGTTAAAGCAGGAAGGCTTCAAGCACCGACCACGTCTGATTAATGCCAGCGGCAAAACAGCTCCCATCCTGTTGCCCCGCGCTCATCGAGTGGCCTCCTTGTTGACGCGCTGGTTGATGAGTACTCATCAAGGAACACTGTCTCGCGAACAACTGGACACCTATCTCGACGAATTCACGTTTCGATTCAACCGTCGAACGTCTAGAGACCGTTGGAAACTGTTCTACAAACTAGTGGCGCAAGCGGTCACTGTCGAGCCTCTCCCCTGCTCTAGGCTGGCCGCAAGCACCTCTTAAATAGTAGGCGATAAAACTGGAGTTAAGTGCATAGACATTCGCACGCATTTTGCACGCAGGACAAGGCTTCCACCTTGGATATTCTACTTGACATCAAGAAACTGTATCCGCTAATCTCCCCGCCACGCGACAAGCGGCAGCAAACCAGTAGCAGTAGCAATGTTTCGCCGGAGAATTTTTCTCTGGTACACGTAGTGGGTCTCAATCACTTAACAAGGAGGTCAGGGTATGGCTAGTACAACCTGGGGGGCGGCGGAGCGGGGCTACGATATGTCGCTCTGGTACGATTCGCGACCCCTGAAGATCGGCTGGTTCACCATGTTGGCGGCAGTGGGCG
>DATIQH010000502.1:0-9209 GCA_035471155.1 Nitrospiraceae bacterium
AAGGACCTGCGCGGCATCGGCAAGGCCGTCAAAGATCACATTGTCCTCCGGCATCCCAAAGGGGACGAGGCCAAGCGGTACAACGTGCTGCAGAAACTCGCCTATGTCGTGATTCTGTTTATGGTGGCGCCGCTCATCGTCCTGACGGGCCTCACGATGTCGCCGACGATCGATGCGGTGTTCCCCTGGCTACTCACGATCTTCGGTGGACGGCAGGCCGCGAGGACGATTCACTTTATCGCCTGTTTTACCTTTGTCGGATTCATTGTGATTCATGTGCTGGAAGTGATCCTGACAGGATTCTTCAACAACATCCGTTCGATGGTGACCGGATGGTTTGTCGTGAAGCATGAGGCAGGACGTTGAAAGGAGCCGCCAGCTTCGTTCTCGGCTCATCGAAATCCTCAACGTACCCCAGAGGGTACGCCTCCGGGGCTTCACTCGCTGCGGCCTTGCACGCGGAACGGCGCATCTTGGTGCGCCGGGGCTGGGTGGGTGAGAACAGAGGCTCCTTTGAACGTCCTGCGAGAAAATCGTCTGGCACTTGCTTTGGCATCGCATTGACTCATTGAGGAGGTACCATGGATTCACATGGACGAGCAATGGAACGTAGACAGTTTCTGAAGGGGACGTTGGGGGCTGCAAGTCTCGTGGCCCTCGCCGGCTGCGACAGGTTGTCGCAGAGCAGCTGGTTCCCTTCGATCTTGAGCAAGACCGAGAAGCTGACTGAACGAGTGCAACGGGCCGTTACGCCTGCGAATGCCCTTGCCAAAGAATATGGGGAGGCCGACATCTCGAAGGTATTTCCGGCGAATGGGAATACCGATCCAGGAACGGAGGAGTATGCCGAGCATGTGGCGAAGAATTTTTCTGAATGGACGGTGGAGGTTAGCGGCTTGGTTCAAACTCCGATGAGCTGGTCGCTTGCGGCATTGAAAGAATTGCCTTCGCGGACACAAATTACCCGGCATGACTGTGTTGAAGGCTGGAGTGCAATCGGGAAGTGGACCGGCGTCCCCCTCGGCGATCTGATGCGGAAGGTGCAGCCATTGCCGAATGCCAAGTTCGCCGTGCTCCATTGCGCCGATGTGGACGAAGAAGGGATTCCGTACTACGAGAGCATGGCTCTGGCCGACTGCTATCACCCGCAGACGATCATGGCCTACGAGTTGAATGGCACGCCGCTGGATATCCCCCATGGCGCGCCGATTCGACTCCGCTTCGAACGCCAACTCGGATACAAGCAGGCCAAGTATGTGACCAAGATCGAATTGGTGGAAACGCTTTCCGGCATCGCCGGCGGGAAGGGTGGGTATTGGGAGGATGATCAGGGGTATGAGTGGTACGCGGGCATTTAGCCGCAGGTTAAGGTTGAAAAAGTAAGATGTGGAATCAGGGAGAGGGATTTATATTGAGGGAACTCAATCTGTCACGATTATTCCTGTTATCGTCAGCTTTCAGTCTTTGCATCTTCCTCACCGGCTGTTTGTCGCCGATCGCTATGCATCGGGCGGTGATCGAGTATGATCGCACTGTCCATCGAGTCGAAGCAGAGCTACTACTTCTGAACATCGCAAGAGCCAGGCACTATCGTCCTGTCCACTTTACAGCCGTCACGAGCGTCGCGGCCACGTTCGACTTTCGCGTCAAGGCCGGCGTTCTCGGGAGGATTTCTCGCGGTGCGGTGCCGGACGATTCGCTGGTCGATCTGAATTACGGAACCGAGGTGGCGGAAAATCCCACGGTCACGATCGTTCCCGTGTCCGGAGAAGAGTTCACGAAGCGCATCCTGCGGCCTCTCGACGAGTCGCATCTGAACTTTCTGGTCCGGCAGGGGTTCGATCTCAGCATGGTGCTCCGACTTCTCGGAAGAGGGATTCTGATCGACGGTGAAGAGACGCCCTTGATCCTATTCAATACCCCGTCGCGCCGCGAGGACTACACAGAGTTTCGCCGCAGACTGTTACATTTGTCGTCGCTGGATTTTCAGAAGCGGCTGTATATCACTCCGGTCGTGTACGAAGAAGCCTTCCCGGTTTCGCTGGAAAAGGGGTTGACTCCCGCGGAAGTGGTTGCAGCGATCGACCGTGGTTATCGATGGTCGGTTCCCACGGATGACCGGCCGGCCATTCTGGTCAGGCGAGTGACGGGTCGGTTGGCGATCACCAACTACGATCTCAAGCGGCTCGGCAACGACGAGCGCACACGCCTCAATGTGGAGATTGACCGATTGCCTGCCGACCATGTCTTCGTCGATATCCGGTCTGGGTTCCCCGGAGGCGAGTATCCGCTCAAAGGGTCTATACTGCTTCGGAGCTTCAACTCGATTATCTCCTTTGTCGCGCGTGGGATCGCAGAGGACGCTGGGTATCACGTCGACCCTGATCCCCGGACCGGACCGGTGCAACGCAATCCGGCGCATGTGCTGGAGATCGAAGAATCCTTGTTGCCGCTGAAGGACGCCGAGTTCGACGTGGAGTTCGAGGGGAAGTATTATTCTATTCGGAAGTTTCCGATCAGCGAGGGGATGGTTCCCAGTTGGAATCAAGAAGCCTTCGCTGTATTGGCCAATCTGTTTCAAATGACCGTCACCGACGTGAGCAACGTGAAGACCCCGATCATTTCAATTCCAAAAGGATAGTAATGCTGCGAAGACTGTCTCGCCATTTTCGATGGCCGGGAATCGTGATCGGTATTCTGTTGGCAGGACTGGTGTCCCTTGAATCGGCGAATGCCATGATCGGCAAACCGGCGCCGGACATCGTCAACGAAGTGTGGCTCAACGGCGCGCCGGTCCGCATGGCCGACCTCAAGGGGAAAGTTGTCATGGTCGAGTTCTGGACCTTCGGCTGCTACAACTGCCGAAATGTCGAACCCTATGTGAAACAATGGCATCAGAAGTATGTGGATAAAGGATTCGTAGTTATCGGTGTGCATTCGCCGGAGTTCTCCTATGAACGAGACTTTGCGAAGGTGAAACAGTATATCCAAGAACATGACATCCGTTTTCCTATCCCCATCGACAACGACTTCTCGACGTGGAATCGCTATGGCAATCGGTACTGGCCTGCGATGTATCTCATCGACAAGCAGGGTGTGATTCGCCATGTACGGATCGGTGAGGGTGGGTATCAAGACACGGAGCGGCTGATCCAATCGCTACTGGCCGAGACGTTCTGAGTCGTGCTTCCGAACCTGTCACGCCTTCCAGTCACCGATGAAGCGGTGATTCTCACTGTTGTTCCGCATCTGCCTTGGAGCCGGTCGGCATTCTCTGATCGCTTGCTTCTCTGGCCCACCCATGGTGGGGCACTGACTCTAACGTCATTTGGAATCTTGACGTGGGAACAGCATGCGCACTACACTTGAGAAATACTGGTATTTATGGAGGAGCTGCTATGGCTGAACAACGCGTGCGCAATAGCGGGAAGAAGTTGTCGATGTCGCAGGATACGGCTGCGCTGACGACTCAGTTGGCGGCCGGCCTGGAAAAGATTGGCCTTGCGATGAAAAGCCGGACGTGGCGGCGAGAAGGTCGAGCAGGTCTTGGACCGCTACAACGGCAAGTTCTCACGCTTCTTCGATCCAAGCCCGATCAACGCGCGACAATCTCCACGGTGGCGAACGAGTTGGTCGTCAGGCTTCCGACTGCGTCGGAAGTCATCGCCACGCTCGAACGGAAGCAGTTGGTTCGCCGGCGTCGTGACATGAGCGATGGGCGGGTTGTGACGGCGCAGTTGACGGCCAAAGGGAATCGGTCCTGCACGCCTTCTTCCCGTATGCCCGATCGGCTGGCGACTGCGACAGAGACTCTCTCGGCACCGGAGCAAGTCACCCTCCTTAGGTCCCTGGTGAAGATGATTCGTAGTCTCCAAGAACAGGGCGAGATCGCTAGTGCGAGGATGTGTGTCTCCTGTCATAGCTTTCGCCCTAATCAACACGAAAATGCCGAGCGGCCGCATCACTGTGCCTATCTAAACGTTCCACTCGGTGAACGTTCGCTCCGTCTTGATTGCTCTGTGTATGAACCGGCTTCGACCACACAAGTGAATGATGCCTGGGCAAACTACAATGGTTCTCGTATTGCCTAGAGTCCTGCGACACTAGGTATGGGATGAGGTTGGTCAGGGTAGGCTTGCAAGGAGGTAGGGGAATCATGAGCGAAGGAAAAACCACCATTCTCTTTAAAAAAGGCTTGGTCCGTTCATCAGAAGATGAATGGCTCGGTCCGGAATCTCACATGCCGAATCTGAATCGGGAGCTTCGACGTCGTAAACCAAGGGGAACGGGCCTCTCTTCCGGTTGGATCGTTGGTGCAATGTTTGCCGCAGGTGTGGCAGCCGGATGTCTAGCGATGGGACTGTTCGACCGACGGTCTCGGACCTCTTAACAGGATGCTGAAAAAGTCGCTGTTCTCACCCGCCCGACCCCAGCGCGCCGGGACGCGCCTTTTCCCATGCGGCGTTTTCGCCGCGAAAGCATCCTCAACGTAGCCAAGAAGCTACGCCTTCGGTGCTTTCATCGGCTGCGGCCTTGCTGGACAGCCGTTTTGAGCATCCTGAATTTCCCCTCCAACCTGCTAGACGCAGCTAGCTCTCAGCGCGGCCTATTTTGATACAAGAGGTAATCCGCTTCAATTTGCGAAAGTAGATCGTCGAGCGCGGCTTGGACCATTTCCGCAATGGGAGCCTGATCCGAAGCCGTGATCCATCGAACGCTCGATCCCACCGCTTCCTTTTCCACCAGATAAGACTTGATCGGCAGTTTCTCCGCAGGGCCCAGAGCTGATTCCAGGCGCAAGCTGTAACGGTAGTTGTCGCGGAATCGCATGGTCAGCCAGGCCTTGATGGTCAAGGTAAAATTAGCCGGCTCTTCGCCGACCGAGGCGAACGACTGATGCGATTGAATGTAGTTAATCGCGGCGTCTTGAAGGTCCCGCGCCGGCCAGTCAAACATAGCGATGCCCGGCCTGTGATCGGCTCCTTCTACCGCGAGAAACGGCACAATGACTTGCAGCGAATGCGCGATGGCGGCGGACGAAACAGCTGGGGGCACAGGGGCGACGTGAATTCGGTGGACGCATCCCCAGCTGAATAACAGGAGCCCGCCGAGAAGTATTCGAGAGATTTGGCGCAGGAGACGGTCGGCGTTCATGGGTTCGTCGTTGTGGTGGTGGGTGGGCTGAGCATGTCCAAATCCCTCAAGGCGCGCAGGGCCTGTTCTCGGTATGGCTTGTCTGTGGGATTCGTATAGGTGTCGATCACACGTCGATAGGTGGCGCGAGCTTGGGGGTATTGACGCTTGATGGTGAAGTATTGGCCCAGCGCGAGCCAGTTTGTGGCTGCGGCTTCGTTGGCCGTGGTCATCAAAGCAAATTCCCGTTCAACTGCTGTGGTGCCTTGCTGTCCGGCTCGTTTCCTGACGGTATCTCCCATCTGGCCCGCCATCGCTTCAATCTGCTCATTGCTCCGGATCGCAGATTCCACTCGATTGGCTTTCAGACTGTCATAGAATGCGTCGGCATGATTCTTTATCAGATTTGCCCGCTCTTGGTACGTATCGTGGGCACAGCCGGCTCCTATGAGGCAGGAAGCAATGAGCAGTAGTGATCTGTAGGGGGCAAATTGTGATCTCGCCATGAGTCGTGCTCCTCGGTCTTCACGAGGTGAAGCGGTCATTCATTCGACGCAGTGTATCCTACCGAAGTCGAAGAAGAAACGCGACCGGCTTCCATGAAGCCCGCTATGGCCTCTAGTGACACATGAGTCTGAAGTATGGTAAGAGTCCAGCTCTTCTAGAGGTCTTGTTTCGTCCCCATCGTCTAGCCTGGCCTAGGACATTGCCCTTTCAAGGCAGTAACACGGGTTCAAATCCCGTTGGGGACACCAGGGCCTTTGCACGGCCCGTCACCAATTGCCCGATCGAGGCGGTACCTCTGAATTCATACTGAGATCCACTCTCATTTGTCATCGGGATGAAGGGGAGTCGATCTCGGTTGAAGAATTTGCGAAGAATCTGACGAGTCGGGCCCACCTGCCTGGTTAGTACCGTCTTCCACGAAGCCTCAAAGTGGGCCTGTAGATCCTTCTGCAGTTGGTCATAATCGGCTTCCGAATGCTGATAGCCATTGACCGTGGCCAATTCGCCTAAGAGAGAGTCCTTTCGTTCATTGGAGGCTTTGAGAGCTTCCACAAGTGCCGGAATGTCTCCACCTGCGGATATGGCTGACACCAATCTCTTATTCTCTACATCGACGGCGGAGATTTGCTTGAGGAGTGCCTGCCGGCGTTCTTTCCATTCGTGTTCAGCTGCCCTGAATTTGTCTAAGGCTTTTCGAACGACGGTCTTCGTGACATCTGGATGCAACACGTTCTGTTCCAGTACGGCAAGCACTTCGTCATTGGCTCTGCTCATGGGCGTCAGCAGGCTATTGGGACAGGCTGTCTTCCCGCGAAGGTGATGCGTCATACACCCGTAGAACTGAACTCGTCCCCCTTTCCGTGAACTGGTCCGTACATACAGGCTGCCCTCGCACCGTGCGCATTTCGCAAGACTGGTGAGATGGTATTGCCGCCGGCCTCATTACTCGCAAAGGAAGGGGATGGAAATCACGTGACCACATCAGGAGTCCGAGGCCGGATGATCTTATCTTGAGAACCTGCGGCGAGGAAGCGCTGAACATGGGAGGATATTTCTTCGACATGCGGTGAAACAATAAGGTCCCCCGTACGAACAGCTGCGACATCCAAAGTCTGACACCCTCCGCCAGCCAGCTCTGTCCAAACATATCTGGTATCTCGTACATTCCGTTTCGAAGCCACGATGTTGAGAATCCGTCCGGGATATTTGCGTACTGTATAGTGGGCCACTGCACGGAACGTCGCTTGTTCCATGCGTTTAATCTGACGCTCGCGCAGTTCATTCTCAGTCGGTCTTCGAAAAACGGACGAGAATTTCTCGCATTTGCGCTGTACGACCGGCAACCAATCTTTCATGGGCATGCGTCGGAGCGCGTGAAAGGTGCTCATGGTCATCGAGAGAATCAATAGCGGCAACAAAAGCCCTATTGGCAACTTATCACGATGATGGAGATATGAAATTGGGTGCCAGGTATTCATCATAATCAAGGTGATAGCTTCTTCCTGCTCGACTAATTGCTGCGCCATCTCATAGGCGACCAGCCCACCTGTACATGCGCCAAGGATTACATATGGTCCTTGCGGGCGACATATGCGGATCTCAGCGATGTAATGCTTTGCTATCTCCGGTACCGAGATAAACGGTGACTCCTTCCCATCGAATCCACGCGCTTGTAAACCATAGACCGGATGATCCTGGCCAAGCAGCCTCGCCAGCTGAGCAAACCACAAAATATCGCCCCCCACTCCGGGAACCAAAAAAATAGGGATCGCCGACCCGCTGGGCTGAATTGCGACCAAGGATTGCCATGGCGGCACCCACTGTTCTCGTGTGAGAACCGATGTGAGTGCGGCAATGGTTGGCGCTTGAAACAGTGTGGCGAGCGGAAGGTGTCGCCCATATACTTGTTCAATGAGATAGAACAGCTGTGCCGCTTTGAGCGAATGGCCACCGAGATCGAAGAAGTTATCATGGATTCCGATTTGGGGGATTCCCAGTACCTGCTGCCACAAGGCCGTCAGTTGGACTTCCACCCGATTGCGTGGCCCAACGTGAATCAGTCCGTCTGAGAGAGAGGGGGCCGGTGCAGGCAATGCCTGCATGTCGATCTTGTTATTGGCCGTCAAGGGCATCGCCTCAAGAAACACGAAAAATGACGGGGTCATATAATCGGGAAGCGCCGCCCGCACAAATGAGCGGAGCTCAATCGAGGTTGGCGCTTGCCCCTCCAGACATACTAAATAAGCCGCCAGCTGTTTGAGGCCTTGCTGATCATCCCGCGCTGTCACCGCCACCTGACGGACAGCTGGATGGCGGCTCAGCACCGCCTCTATCTCGCCCAATTCAATCCTGAACCCTCTAATCTTGACCTGATGATCCAACCGACCGAGATGCACGATGCGGCCATCTGGGCGATAGCGAACCAGATCCCCCGTTCGATAGAGTCTCGCATGGGGCTCTGTCGAGAATGGATGGGGAACAAACCGTTCCGTCGTTAATTCAGGACGATTCCGATACCCCCGGGCTAAGCCATGGCCTCCAATATATAGTTCCCCCGAGACTCCAACGGGAACCGGCTGCATGAACTGATCTAAGATATACGTTTCTGTATTGGCAATCGGACGCCCAATGGTAATCTCCTGATCTGCCCGTTCGATTCTTTCGATCGTAGACCAAATCGTGGTTTCAGTCGGACCATACATATTCCACAAGGCAGCGCTACGATCCAGCAGTGCCGCAGCAAGGTCCGGCGGCAGGGCCTCTCCCCCGCAGAGCACCGTCAGCCTGTCGCTGCCCAGCCATCCCGCTTCAATGAGCATTCGCCATGTCGCAGGGGTCGCTTGCATGATTGTCGGCTGCACGTCCTCACAGAGTGTCCGCAATTTCCATCCATCCATCGCAACAGCTCGACTGACGAGCTCTATACGGGCTCCCACCAGCATCGGCACATACAACTCCAGCCCGGCGATATCGAAGGACAGGGTCGTCACGGAAACCATCACATCGTGAACAGCACATCCCGGCTTCTGTCGTATTGAGCACAAGAAGTTCACCAGCGCCTGGTGAGAGATTTCCACTCCCTTGGGCTGCCCGGTCGACCCCGACGTGTAGAGAATGTACGCCAGGTCTTGAGATGTCGCGGTCGGCGGAAGATTATGGTCAAGCTCCTGTGCAATCGTCTTCCCCTCCCGATCAAGACACAGCATGCGGCAGGATCGAGAATCAAACCGATCGGAAAGATCTTCGGACGTGAGAATGATCTCGGCGGCTGCGTCCTCTGCCATAAACCGAAGCCGGCCGCGCGGATAATCCGCCTGGCCAACGACATCGAGTACGGCCTGAGCAGCTACGTGTGGACCGAGAACCTCGGCCGCGCCCACCGCGTGGCCGCCGCCATCGAGGCCGGCATGTGCTTCGTCAACAGCCAGAACGTGCGCGACCTGCGCCAGCCCTTCGGCGGCACCAAGGCCAGCGGCACCGGCCGCGAGGGCGGCACCTGGAGCTACGAGGTGTTCCTCGAGCCGAAGAACGTGGCGGTATCCCTGGGCAGGCACCACATCCCGCACTGG
>DATIQH010000503.1:0-3587 GCA_035471155.1 Nitrospiraceae bacterium
GCAAATTCATGTGGCGCCAGTAAAGCGTCTTCTCCGTCGGGTGCTGCTTCTTGCCGGAAGCATAGGGATCCCAGAGCTCCGTCGACGTGTTGATGTAGAGGACGCCGTGGTCGTGGGCCCGGCAGGAGCTATATCATACCGGCGTTTGAGATCCTCGCCTACGGCTTTCTGCTCAACCAGTATGATCGGCATTACACCGAGCCAAAAGATGAATACCGTACAACCGGCAACACCATTCACACGCATTTGACGGACTCGAAGTGGGTCCTTGACAACGACCAATTCTCCGTCAATCAGTTCCTCCATCCCTATGGTGGTACAGTCTACTTTGGCTTGGCTCGATCGGCCGGTCTCAATTTTTGGGAATCATGGCTCTATGCGGGCGCGGGCAGTTTTCTCTGGGAAGTCGCCGGCGAGAAGACGATGCCTTCCATCAACGACCAGATTACCACCACATTTGGCGGAACATTCCTGGGCGAGCCGCTCTTCCGGATGGCCAATCTGCTGCTGGAGACCGGCGACGGAGGCAAACCTGGCTTCTGGAGGGAACTGGCCGCCACGATCATCTCCCCGCCCACAGGTTTTAATCGCCTTGCGTTCGGCAACCGATTCGACGAAGTGTACCCGAGTCATAATCCAGCGACCTTCCTTCGCCTTCAAGTCGGTGGAACGTTGACCTCAGGTAGTCAGAACGTCTCATCCGCCATCAAAGAGCAGGGAGTAATCGGAGATGTCGCGTTTACCTACGGGCTTCCGGGAAAGCCTGGTTACACCTACACACGGCCGTTCGACTACTTTGACGTCCATCTTACCACTACCACAGCCAACACGATCCAAAGCATTGAGACTCGCGGGCTGCTGATCGGTACCAGCTATGCGTCCGGCGAATCCACGCGCGGAATCTGGGGTCTCTACGGGAGTTACGACTATATCGCACCGCAAATATTTCGCGTCTCAACGACCGCGCTCTCACTTGGTACCACTTGGCAGACCTGGCTCTCCCAGGACGTGGCGCTTCAGGGAACCTCCCTTGGTGGCGTCGGGTATGGCGCAGCCGGCAGCGTCCAACGTGTGGATGAGCGAGATTATCATTATGGCGCCACTCCACAAGCCCTGCTTTCGTTCCGTCTCATTCTTGGCGAAAGGGCCATGCTTGATGTCACGGGACGCGAGTATTACGTCACCGGGCTGCTCTCTGCGGACCCTCAAGCAACGGAAAATATTCTGCGAGCCGATGGATCCTTCACCGTGCGCGTCTTCGACCGTCATGGTATCGCCATCCGGTATGCTGTCTCCCATCGCGATGCGCACTATCCACAGGTCGACTTTAGGGATCAGACGATCAGCAGCGTGAGCCTGATGTACGTATTGCTGGGAAATAGCGGATTCGGCGCCGTCGATTGGCGTGAGTGAGTCCGATGCCCGCTGGACAGAAGAACAGATTCGTGGGCTAGTGGCCTGTGGGAAAACGATTGTGACAGAGCCATGCGTCGATAGCCTGCATGGTCACGATGACACGTGCGGATTCGTGCGCTGCCCTGAGCCTGACCTCACATTCAAGTATTCGTGTGCAAGGTTGGCCTGTCGATCGGAACATATGCGGAGTGCCGTGGACTGAGAAAGGCTCGACACAGTCACTACTCTGATGAATGATGATGCCGTGCGAACACACCGGACACATAGAGGTAGAGGACCATGAGCCCCAGCAGAATCAAAAACATGGTGGTGACAAAGATGATCATTCTGACCAACCTCGTCGTCCGTCGACATCCCGATGGGCAGATATCGACGGACGTACAGCTGAGTGTCTTGGGAGTAAGATCTTAGGCTTTTTCCTTCACCGTAAGATCGTTCTTCACCGACTTCACGCCGGGGACCTGCCAGACAGTCCAAGACGCTTGGGCACTGGTCATCAGGCTCGAAACTTCGCCGCTCAGCGAAACTACGCCCGCATTGGTCTGGGCATGGATACCGGCATCCTTCAAATAGGAGTCTTTCGCGATCTGTGCATTGACCCTGGCCGTAATCGCTTCATCCTTGTCGTCAGTCGCTTCGCGTTTGGCAGGGGCCACGACTTGGAGGTCGTTTTTCACCGTCTTGACGCCGTCGATCCCTTTGGCGATCGCTTCCGCCGCCTGTTTGGCTGCGTCGGAGTCAACCTTGCCACGGATCATCACCGAACCCTGTGATGTCTCGACAGTGATCTCGCTCCCCTTAATCCGGGGATCGGCAAACAGCGCAATCTTGGTCTTCGCCGTCAGCCACGTGTCATTGATCGGCGTTTTCTCGTCGACCTTGCTGACTGCGTGCGCCGATCCGGTAATGAGGGCTCCCCCGATAACCAAAGCCGTGCAGAGTGTCAGGACATAGCGTGTGTTCATAATCTTCTCCTTAACCGAAATGTAAAAGTGTGTGGTCAGATGTCTTTCGTAAGTGGCATCCATTCAGCGGGGCTTCTTCTCCACGGCTTTCGGTGCCGCCGGCTTCTCATGCCACGCGTCCGCCCACTTCATCAGCTCGACCTTTTTCCCTGCATACCGTTCTTGAACTTTGCCGATAAATTTCTCGTAGTTCCCTTCGATCTGCTTCAAATCATCATCGGTAAACTTGCCCCACTTCTGTTTCAAATCGCCTTTGAAATGGGTCCATTTCCCCTTGAGTTGTTCAGCATTCATCGCATCATCCTCCTATGTAAAACATCGATACCTCTGCTTCATCGTGGCGTCAGATCATCACGCCGGGACACTGTCAGGCATCCCGACAGCTTCCGGTCAAGCAGCCCGGGTGGAACGCCCTGTGATCACATGGATCGCGACCAACACGATCCCGACCAAGAACAGAACCCAGGAAATCTGGACCGCAACCGCGGACACCCCGGCAAGATTCAGGGCGCCGGCAATCACACCGACCACCAGGAACACCAGTGCGTAGTAGAGCATGGCCACTCCTTTCTATGGAATGCGAGCGTGAGTTGAATAGTCCTCTGGAGCACGGCCAGCGTCCTGGCCGCCTCCATCAGCAGACCATGACACAAGGCATACGCCGTTCAGAGAAACTCTGACATCGAAACGGAGGAGACTGGAGAATCGGTCACGCCAGGAAGGATCAGGAAGCGCAAGAGATGGGACAGTCAGCGAGCTTCACACCTCGCACCCTCACCTTGGGCGCAATGGGTACGGGAGTCAAGCAATCTAATTCAGGCTGGAATAGTCAATGTGATAGGCAGGTTAGGATGCTTCCATCTCTAATAATCGGACACTATTGACCGCGCGCCACGGTGCGTACCGCTGGCAGGCCCTTTCAGCATCCTACTAATGCTCCAATTCGTATCGCACAGCACTCAATAGATCCGACATGCTGAAAAACTTCTTGAATGTCTGCCGCGCACCGAGGAGTTTTGCGACATCCAACACATTCCTTTCTCCTCCTACGCCTGAGATCGCGATCACTTTCGCATAAAGGAATTCACGCGTCAGCTCCAAAAGCATGTCCAGTCCATTCATCTCAGGCATAAGAATGTCGGTGATCACCAAATGTATCGGCCGCTGGCGGTACAACTCAAGCCCCTCACGGCCATTGGCAGCTTC
>DATIQH010000504.1:0-6416 GCA_035471155.1 Nitrospiraceae bacterium
GATTACACGACCGACGTCCTGGTGGTGGGTGGCGGCGGCGCCGGCTGCGCGGCGGCGCTCCATGCGCATGGGGCCGGCGCCAAGGTCATTCTGGCGACGAAGCTCCGTCTTGGAGATTCCAATAGTGTCATGGCCCAAGGAGGGATGCAGATTTCGGTTGCGCCGGAGGACTCGCCCGTCACGCATTTCGTGGATACGCTCAAGGGTGGCCACATGCAGAACGACCATCAGCTGCTCAAGGTGATGGTCGAGGAAGGCCCTTCCATTGCGAAGTGGCTGTTGAGCCTGGGAGTCCTGTTCGATCGCGACGGGGACGGCAATCTTCATGTCAAGAAAGGCGGCGGCAGTTCGAAGCCTCGCCTCCTGACCTGTTCGGACTATACCGGCCTTGAAATCATGAGGGTGCTCAAGGACGAGGTGCTGAATCAGAACATCCAGTTACTCGAGTTCTGCGCCGCGATCGAGTTGACGAGCGACGAGAAGGGAAATTGCACCGGCGCCATCTTCAAAGACCTCGACAACCAACGCCATGTCGTCGTGGCAGCCAAGTCCGTCATTCTGGCGACCGGCGGGATCGGCCGGCTCCATATTCAGGGATTTCCGACAAGCAATCACTACGGTGCAACCGGCGATGGGCTCTGCCTGGCCTATCGCATGGGCGCCAAGCTTATGCACATCGATACATTCCAGTATCATCCATCCGGTGCTGTCTATCCCGAACAGCTCATCGGCGCGCTGGTGACGGAGGGTATCAGATCCGAAGGCGGACATTTGGTCAATGCGAAGGGCGAACGGTTCGTCAACGAATTGGACACCCGCGACGTCGTGTCCTCTTCGATTATCCGTGAATGTGAAGAGGGGCGAGGTATCCGCACGATGTCCGGGCGCATCGGCGTCTGGCTCGATACGCCGTTGCTCGATGCCGAGCATGGCCCCGGCACCTTGGAGAAGCATTTCCCTGCGATGATGCTGCAATTCGAACGGTTCGGCATCGATATCAGCAAGGACCCCGTGTTGATCTATCCGACGCTGCATTATCAGAACGGCGGCGTGAAGATCGATACCAACTCAGAAACCAACGTGCATAATCTCTTCGTTGCGGGCGAGGCGTCCGGTGGATTGCATGGGCGAAACCGATTGATGGGTAATTCGCTTCTCGACCTGATGGTCTTTGGAAAGCGATCCGGACTGACGGCTGCGGCTCGTGCCGCCGCCATGCCGCAAGGGAAGTTGACGGTCGGGCACCTGAAGGGATTCCGCGCCGAGGCCAAGAAACACGGCAGCTCGAACGGGATCGTCTCACCCATGATCCTGCCGCCGTACACAAGAAAAGAGGGGTAGGACTGCAACGGGAACATTTCTTGTGCTCGCGCAACGCGGCACACAGGGTTAATCGAATTTGTAAATTAAGGGCGGTGCTCGTTGGACGCGCGCAGTAAGAAACGTCCCCGTCGCAGTCCTTTTGAATGAGGTAAAGAATGAACGTTCATGAGTTTCAGGCGAAACAGTTGTTCGGGCAGTTCGGGGTTCCGGTGCCGCGAGGGAGAGAGATCACGTCGCCCGAGGCGGGAGCAGCATGGGCCGCAGAGCTGAATACCCCCGTGTTTGTCGTCAAGGCACAGATCCATGCAGGCGGTCGAGGCAAGGCCGGCGGTGTCAAGATTACGAAGGACAAGGCAGCCGTTCCCGGCTTGGTCAAGGAACTGATCGGCAAGACCCTCATTACCCACCAGACCGGCCCCAAGGGCCGGGAAGTGCGGCGGTTGCTGATCGAAGAAGGGGCTGCGATTGCCAAGGAACTGTATGTGAGTCTCCTCGTCGATCGGGACAGCGGGTGGCCCGTGTTTATTGCGAGCACCGAAGGCGGGATGGAGATCGAAGAGGTTGCCGCCCATACGCCGGAGAAGATCATCCGGGAAGCGATTGACCCGGCCGTCGGGTTTCAACCGTACAACGGGCGAAACGTAGCCTTCGCGCTCGGGCTTCCCGCCATAGAACCGGCCGTCATGAATCCCTTCATTCAGATGCTGGGGAACCTCTATCGCCTATTCATGGAGAAGAACGCGGCCATGGTGGAGATCAATCCTCTGGTCATCACCGGAGACAAGAAGTTGATCGCGTTGGACGGCAAGGTCTCGTTCGACGATAACGCGCTGTTCCGGCATGCCGATGTGCAGCAGATGCGCGACCTCAACGAAGAGGATCCGCTCGAAATCGAAGCGGGAGAAAGTAATCTGAACTACATCAAGCTCGACGGCAACATCGCCTGCATGGTGAACGGCGCGGGCCTCGCCATGGCGACGATGGATGTCATCAAGCTGGCGGGCAGTGAGCCGGCGAACTTCCTGGATGTCGGCGGCGGCGCGACGAAAGAAACGGTGGCAGCCGGCTTCCGGATTTTGCTGAAAGATCCGAACGTCAAGGGTATCTTCATCAACATTTTCGGCGGCATCGTTCGTTGCGAGCGGATTGCCCATGGCGTCATCGAAGCGGCCAAAGAAGTGAAGATCAACGTGCCGTTGGTCGTCCGACTACAGGGGACGAATGCAGACGAAGGCCGCAAGTTATTGGCTGACTCCGGTCTCAAGCTGGAGGTGGCGAATGATCTGTGGGAGGCGGCGCAAAAAATAGTGAAGCTGACGGGCAAGGCGGCGTAGGCTGCCGATCGTTCCCGTGCCTCTCGGAGCGATCCTTCCGGGCTCGGCCGAGCGGAAGCCTTCGGAAATTCCCTCGAAGACTCGGTCAGTTTCCGCTTTCCTTCTCGTCCGAGCCTCGGTGGGTCCCCGCTCCTTCGGCAAGGTCGCTCTCGGCAGCCTGATGCCGCCTTGCCGTCTGGGGAGGGGGTGGATGGAAAAAAAGAGAGTGCGGGTCTCGAGTCGGCGCGTAAGGCGCGACGCAGATCTCGGACAACTGTGATGATGGAAATGCGGCTCACAAAAGAACTGTTGCCAAGTAGACCGCTTTATAAGCAGTGGGCATTGGTTCTCAAAGAGTTTGGCAAAATATTGAACGACTACAATTCAAGCGACGATGTTGCTTACTGGTATGGCGAACGTGCACTTACAGGACTTCTTACTGCTGCGGCATGGGGGATAAAAGGCGGGTGGTCGATAGAAGAGTTCACAGGCCTGCGAAGAACGGGAGGGCGACAGAATTCAGGGAAGGGCGATGCTTGGATTGGCATACAACGCAAAACATTCACCGTTGAAGCAAAAGTGATATGGGCTCAAGGTCCACTTGATACCGCTATCAGGGTGCTCGAAAGAAGCTCAGCGAAGCAGGCGATCAGTTGGATAGCCTTGACGCAAAATATCAGGTAGATGTTCCTACAGCGGTCTGTTACATAGTGCCAGAATTGAACTTGAGTGGTGGGTATTCAACACCAGAGGACATCGATCGGTTTTTCACTGAAGTGCCTCGTGCATTGAAGTCAAGTAAACGTTGTACAGGTGCGTTTTGGTACAAGAATGATCCACCCAACCCCCACCAAGGCAAGCGATACACAGGGGTTATTGTAGTGGCGCAGTTCTGGTCACCTTGGCCTAAACGTGCAATTGATAACTAATCTATCGTTTACGTATGAAAGGCAAGTGACAGATGAGTATTCTGGTTAATAAGAATACGCGGGTGGTGGTGCAGGGGATTACTGGCAAGGAAGGCTCGTTCCATGCCACGCAGTGCAAGGCTTATGGGACACAGGTTGTCGCGGGTGTGACGCCTGGCAAGGCGGGGCAGGAGGTCGAGGGTATTCCGGTATTCAATACGGTGCGTGACGCTGTGAAGAAAACCCAGTGCGATACCTCGCTGATTTTTGTGCCTCCACCGTTTTGCGCCGATGCGATCCTGGAAGCGGCCGATGTCGGCATCAAGCTTGTGATCTGTATTACCGAAGGCATTCCGGTGAACGACATGGTCAAGGTCAAGCGGGCGCTCCGTGGCAGGGAGGTCCGATTGATCGGACCCAACTGCCCGGGCGTCATCACGGTCGATGAAGCGAAGATCGGCATCATGCCGGGCTTCATCCATAAGAAGGGTGTCGTGGGCGTCGTGTCGCGCAGTGGGACCCTGACTTACGAAGCCGTGCATCAACTTACGACGCTTGGGCTGGGTGAAACGACGTGCGTCGGGATCGGCGGAGATCCGGTCAATGGCACAGGCTTTGTCGATGTGCTGGCGCTGTTCGAGAAAGATCCTGAGACTCAGGCGATCGTGATGATCGGTGAGATCGGCGGCGATGCGGAGGAAAAAGCCGCTGAGTTCATCAAGAAGAATGTGAAGAAGCCGGTCGTCAGTTTCATCGCCGGGATCACGGCCCCCCCAGGCCGGCGCATGGGCCATGCCGGCGCCATCATTTCCGGCGGCAAAGGCACTGCAACGGAGAAGATGAAAAGCTTGGAGGCAGCGGGTGTCCGAGTGGTGAAGAATCCGGCTGAGATCGGCAATGCGGTGAAGGTTGCGCTCGGGCGATAAATAAGAGTTTCGTTTCGTTCTTGTCGGGCAATTGAGAAGTGAGGATATGGTGGTCGATCGATCACTGATCCCCACTTCGTGTTTGTGGTTCAGCTCTGTTTGGTTTCCCCCCAGAGGTGACAAGTAATTTCCCTTCTCCTGCCATGGTATTCGTGTTAGGGTGACTGAATGCGGGTATTTCTTATCCACGTTCGCGACCCACAGTTCTACGCACTTCCGGCTAAAACACGCGCAAAGAACGGCCGTATCAGGGTGATGGGCTTTCCCCCCATCGGCATTATGTCTCTCTCGTCGGTCCTCAAGCAGGCAGGCCACGAATGTGTGATGTTCGATCAGGCGAACCCGGACACACCGAACGAGGTCATCCTGGAAGAAATCAACCGGCAACAACCGGCACTGGTCGGCCTCAGTTTCCTCAGCACCACCAGCTATCCCTACGCGAAGATCCTGGCCCGTCAGATTCGCGCCGCGAACTCGAAGGTCAAGCTGGCTTTCGGAGGCGTCTTTGCAAGCTTGAATGCCGCGCTGGTCAAACTGCAGTGTCCTGAAGTGGATTTCATCTGCAAGGGAGACGGCGAACAATTGCTCCTCGATCTCCTTGATCGGCTCGATGATCCCGCTGATGTCGCTGGACTGACCTGGGCCAAGGACGGCCGTGTCATACAGAACTCCGGTCGGCCGATGGAGCGCCATCTCGATCAGTGGCCCTTCCCGGATCGCGAAGGTCTTCCGCTCGACTTTATCGAGTCGATGCCGCTTGATGTGCCTGCCGTGCTTTCGATGGAACGGTTCACGACGATGCAAACTTCACGCGGCTGTCCGTGGCCCTGTGTGTTCTGCGACATTCCGATCTTCAATGAAGGTAAATGGCGCGCGCGGAGCGCTCAACACGTCGTGAGCGAATTGAAGTACCTCGAAGAATGCGGCTATGGGTCCGTCTATTTTGTCGATGACCACTTCTTACTGCAACCCAAGCGGATCGAGGCGATTTGCCAAGGCGTGATGGACGAGAAGCTTTCGATCCAATGGGGCATCGAAGGGCGGGTAGACTCGGTGGCCCAGCACTTGTTTCCTGCGATGGCCAAGGCGCATTGCCGGACGGTGATGTTCGGGATTGAAAGCGGGAGCCAGAAGATTCTCGACCGCCTCAAGAAAGAGCAGACGTTGGAAGAAGTAGCCACCGCGGTCAAGAATGCCAAGAAGGCCGGCATCGAGATCGTGCATGGCTTCTTCACCGTCGGCAACCCCGATGAAACGGTCGAAGATATGAACGCGACGTTCGACTTGGCTTCCAAACTGCCGCTCGACACATTCGGTTTCAATCGGCTCTGTGTCTATCGGGGGACCCCGCTCTGGCAAGAATATGTGAAACGCGGGTTGGTCAGCGAAACCACCGATTGGTACAAGTATTTCAAATGTTCCACGATCGATCCGACCTGCTTGCCAGGAGAAGTCATCAATGAGGTTCGCCGGCAAGGGCTTAAGAGACTATTCGTGTATAAGCTCTTGCACTATCCCATCCAGACATTCCGGTTGCTGCGGCGGTTTCTCCGCTTCATGCCGGCGCGGGATGTGGCCTATCTCATCATCAAGCCGTTCTTGGGAAAGAGTAAAGGCGCCACGAAGGCTGAAGTGTTGTCCCGCGCCGTCGAGCATGCCGATATGAAAGACGCAGCTGCGCAGATGACCCAGATGACCGATGATATGCTGCACAACGTGATGGAAGAATCGCGGTTGGAGCGGTTACGCATTCAAGAAGAGGCAGAAGGTTCGCGGGAACTACCGATGGTCCACAGTCGCTAGCGAAGGACGCTGAAAAAGTCCACCAGCGGCGTTCTCAGCGCGCAAGAATCCTCAACGTACCCCAGAGGGTACGCCTCCGGTTCTTGCTCCGCCTGCGGCCTTTTTGAGCGTCCTTCGAAGAGGCACTTCTGGTAAGCCGCAAT
>DATIQH010000505.1:0-11729 GCA_035471155.1 Nitrospiraceae bacterium
AAGAGGTCAGAAGAATCGCCCAGGGTTCGAGAGCGCCTCTCGTATCATGACGGTCGCTATGCTTGTGGGGGGCGGTAACGTTCTATGCACCGAGCGGCCCTAACTGGGCCCACGTTATCTGGAAGAAAGCTTATTGTCCTCAGACTGTGAGAGCAACCAAGGACTCACGAGTTCGATGCGCAGGATTGGCCCCATGAGTTGCAACGGCCCTTCGAATTGTACGAAGCTCAGTGCCGGCTAAGATGACAGGTTGTTCCCTCATCGGTAATCGCCTCTGGGTTTCCTTCCATGTTCCGTGCTCGATCTTGGACTGGGCGCAGGTTGGGCACAGATGTGTCCCCAAGGTTTTCGAGGCGTAGCAGACCTCCAGATCCGATGAGCCACAGTCACAGTAGAAGACCAGATCTATGATTATGAGGGGAGGTCTTGGGACAACCGAGCCATCCGGCAGCTCACAATGTCGCCTCCTTCTGGTCCTAGCCAGATGGTGAGACTATCTGCGCCTCTATTTCCCAACTACATTGGGAACACTATTCCCCGCATCACTCTCCCGATTGACAGGAAAGGATCGCGGGCATTGCACAGACTGTCTCGGTCAGACTCAAAATTACACAATCTCGACCAGCCACATTACCAGAGCGAGAGTGACGGGAAATCCAAACAGCCATAGAATAATCGGCATGGCGACCTCCTTGTAGCGTATGTGTTGTTCTCGGCCCCCATAATATCCGCAGAGTCGCACGGGTTAGTCCGCTCCACCACTGGGATTTACCCCAGTACACGGGAATTCCGGCACGATCGCCTCGTAGTTACAGCGGCTTGCCGATCCACTCAGGCCAGAATGCAGATTGTCGCGAAAATTGTCGTGACAGCCATGATCAGAGTTTGCTCGTCTTGTTGATTTTCTTCCTGGTAGATTGCGGCTGTTCCGAAGGAAACGGCGAGAATAACCGAGCCAGAATCATGCCGAGGATATCGAAGTAGGCCAGGCTCCCGAACGATGCAAGGAAGAGGAGGCGCAGCGGAAGTCGTGTCCACACGCCGACCAGGTTGATCAGTCTGGTGAACAACCTGTTGCTCCCCAAGCCTGCGCCGATCGCAATGAATCATCCCGTTAGCCATGGCGCCGCTGAGCAAAAAGTACAGGGTGATCGACGCCCAGATAATTGCCGTGCTGTCGACGGGTAGCACGCAAGGATTCCTGATACTGCAGACCACAGGGTTTTTCCAGTCGAAGCGATGAAGAGCAGTGAGGGCGCGGAAACCGACGGTCTGTGTCGCCGTCAGCGCCCCCTCCCATAGGTCAGGGATTACTCGTTGATGCGGACTGAATTTGTAGATTATTGTTTACTTTTGTCACTCCGGATACCTCACGCGCCAGCTCTGCCGCGCGCCTTTTCTCCTCCGCGGTCTGCACCACACCGTTCAGCGTGACCACGCTCTGTTCAGTATCCACATCGATACGGGAAAAATTCGACAGCTTGTCACCTATCAACGTTCCTTGAACCTTAGTAGTTATCGTCGCATCGCTCATCGTTTGGTCGGCGGTTTTCCCCGTCATCGACTGGCAGGCGGTTAAACTCACACAACTCGCCAAAAGCATGCTGAAAAATATTGTTCGATACATAACAAAATCCTCCTTTTATGAATAATGCGGCCTACCGCTGTTACGAAGCCAATTCGTCCTTTGCGTCATTGTCTGTTGGTCGCCCTGCCGCAGCGAATCCTCTGGCCTGTCGTGCTGTCTCACGCAACGATTCCTTTCCTTTCTCGACGAATTCCTGACCGCGCTCCACCGCTTGATCCCAGAATTCTCCCCCGCGATCAATTGCTTCATCAAATTCATCATTGGCACGTGCCGCATGGTCGCGAAGAAGCCTGCGCGTCCGCGAACCCGATTGGGGCGCGAAAAGCAACGCGACACCCGCACCGACCAGCGCTCCTGTAATAAATGTAACAAATGCTGATGGATTTCCTGACTCATACCTGCCCGATGATTCCATTTGTCTACCTCCGTAGGTTAGCTCGCTATAGTGTCGTTGGTTCCCATATTCTATATCGATAATGCGACACAGATTGCTCTCTAGCCACTCGGTTGAACCCTAGGTTCCCTCTCCTCTTGAGCCCTCCATGAGAGTAATTTCGACTGCCCGCGTATCATTTTGTTTTGAAGTTCCCACGAGGCGAAGAATGGTTTTGAAGCTGAAGCCACGCTTCATTGGCTTCATTTCCCTGAACCCGACACTTTTCCGCTCAGGGGTTGCCAACGAGGTAAGCGCTGACCGTGCTCGTCCCGAGTACTTCACGACAAATGGTTATTGCCCGCAGGTGATCTTCATCGATTCAATGTCGTCGGACATGTCCAGTTTGGACAGGTCCGGAATGCGCTGTCCCGAAGCGAAGGCGATCTCCGTACCTTTGAAATCCTTATCCTTATACGCCAGCACCTTCGCACTGGATCCGACGATGATACTTTGAATTTCATTGTTCCAATCCCTACCATTGAGATTCTTCAGTGACGCATAGTCCTTGGGGCCCTCAACTTTGACATGCGGGTCATCGGCATCGTACTTGGTGTCATCGAACACCTCGATCCAACAATTCTTATCGACCATCCTCATCTCCATATCCGCCGCCTCGACAGACAGTGCTCCAATGGCAATCAATCCGCATATGATGAAAAGTTTGAACGACAACATGGCTACCTCCTATGGAATAGAAAAGACTTGTAACGAGAACAGCCCGTTCATCGGCTGTCGGCTCTTGGGTCTTGCCTCATACTGGTCAGCATGCCCAGCATGCTTTCCGCCGTTCGCCGGTCAGGCGCGAATAGGAGAGGATAGTTGCTCTGAGATCGCGTCCTAAATTTGTCCTGTTCTCCAGGGGGAACTTTCATTAACACGGCCAACGATGTCAGATATTCTCCATTCCCACGTGCGATGTCCTGTTCCAGATTCTCAAACGCGACAGCGGTAAACAGCCGCGCCTTCTGACTGTCGGTTATGACGCCATCGGCATCGATCCATGATCCTGGGCTCGTGCTCGATGTGAACTTGGCGAACGTGTCTACCGTGGCTTTGGATGTGTTACAGGCAGAAACAAAAAATCCTATGCTCGCGAGAACCAATACACCCACTAGCCGTTTCAACGTTCTAGTACGCATGAGATCCCTCCCTCTGTTTGAAGGCCACCGATTGTCAACAAACCAACCTTTCCAGAAACACATTCAAGCGTGTATGCAGGTTTGATTTCTTAACCGACGAGCAACTCACATGACGTGCAGGCCTTATAGGACGGCGACCGTCATCAGAAATACGGTAAGTTCCAGTGCAAATCCCATGATGGATAGTATGAACGATACGTTGCGCGTGTCCGTTCCTCCTTAGTTGCTTATGAAATGACAGGATTCTGGTGTCCGGATTTCCGGATCTTTTCCGGTTAAAAGAATGTCTCCGAGACTGTCCGACAGCGAGGGATGCCATCTTGAGAAGACACGCCGCGAGGCTCACTTCCAGACCTGAAAGGTATTTGATTGCCTGCAATTTCATCGACGCTTCCCGGGGTCTTCTGGTTTAGTCGTGCACAGGGCTGATGATAAGTGTATAGCGTGACAATAGGAGATAGAGGACTGCTGTTTTCCCCAGTTCATCGCGAAGACCACCCGAGTTCTCGACTCTGTACCCATACTCTATTACGTACGTGCGCAAGACACGGGCTTTCGATAACCGTGGTCGCCCGTCAGCAGTTCGAAGAAAAGTTGTACGTGAAGCCGAAAGAGATTAACTGTCGAAGTTGAGAAGATGTGACGCTCCGCAAAAGTAGGCGGGGGAGTGGCCGAGAGCAATCTTATTCCTTGGTTCGGGGGCTCACCATACCTTTCGTAAAGGGATATTCCATTAACTGCGGTCGAACTGGCGCGCAGGCCTGTGCGCTAAAAAACAAGAGACTTCATTGCCGTCTTGAATCTCAAATTCCCGAGTCAGATCAACCGTTCGATCGACTCTCTTTGAACTGGGGTTATCCATAGGTTGTGCGGCCTGGCGATGTGATAACATCTGGAAGATGGGGCGGTGCCACGCTCTGGTGGCCGTCGCTGTGTTAGCTGCTTGTTGTCTCCGGAGCAGATATGTATCAGCCTCGAGTGTTCATTGCCGACGATCACTCCCTGGTGTTGGAAGGGTTTCGGCACTTACTCGCCAGCGACGCGGTGATTGTTGGGACAGCCCATAATGGGAGGGAACTTCTGGAGAAGGTCCAAAGGGTGGCCCCGGACATTGTGCTATTGGATGTCTCACTGCCCGACACGAACGGGTTTAATCTCATCCCATTGCTCAAAGGGAAACTCCCCCGTGTAAAGATTATTCTCGTGACGATGCTCAGCGAACCATTCTATGTGAGCGAAGGGTTCAAGAAGGGGGCGAACGGGTATGTGCTCAAACAATCCGCTTCGACCGAGTTAATGACCGCCATCCGTGCCGTGATGAGCGACCGTCGGTACGTCTCTCCTGAAGTCGCGGCGGACGTTCGAGAATCAATCGAGCATCCGTGGATCCGCCCCGAAGGATACAACATTCAATTGACGCCGCGACAGCAGGAGGTCTTGCGGATGTTTGCCAATGGTCTTTCGGCGAAGACAATTGCCACGGCGATGGGCATCTCCGTGAAAACGGTCGAGTTTCACAAGGCGGGACTTGTGAAAAAACTTGGCCTGAAGACCGCTTCCGATCTCACCAAGTTTGCATTGGCACAGGGACTTACCAAGATCTAATGTTCCATCCGATCCTGGGCACTCGAGTTTCGGAGAGAGTAATTCGATTAAGTTGGAGCCTGAGGCGTCTCAGGTGGGGCAATGAGTCCAAGGGTGATTGCTTGTTTCGTCAGTTCCGCGGTGGTATGCACACCGAGCTCTTTCGATATTCTGGCCTTGTGAAATTCGATAGTTTTCACCGTCACGTTGATCGCGGAAGCAATCTCCTTATTGGACTTGCCTTCTGCTACGAGCTGCAAGACCTCCCTCTGTCGAAGACTTAGCGTGACGGGTGGGGGAGGTGCTGGGCGCGTGTGTTGGCCCGTCGACGAGTCCAACGCCTGATCGACCAGACCCTGCGCGATCACGGGTGAAATGTACGTGCATCCCTTCAGAACTTCCTTCGCAGCAAACAACAGCTCATCAGCAACTGAGGTTTTAAGCACGTATCCTCCGACTCCGATACGAAATGCTTCGTTCACAAAGTACTGTTCAGAATGCATCGTCAGAATGATAATCTTGACTTCTGGGCAGGATTTTTTCACATGGCGGCAAGCATCCAGTCCGTTCAATTGGGGGAGAGAAATATCAACCAAGGCAAGGGCGGGGTGAAACTTTTCCATGGCTTCGATGAAGCCGCGTCCGTCTGAGGGTGTCGCGACGACAGTGTATTCCTTCTCCAAGATCTTGACGATACCTTCGGCAACAAGGCGATGGTCATCGGCCACGATAACTTGGGGCTTCATGGTGCTCGCCTCCTTTTGCCAAGACAATGTCAGATTGAGATAGTACACCGTCCAAGTTGTGGTAACGAGCTGTTAGCCTAACACTAAATTAGAACTTCAATATACAAGCATATCGACGTCCCTGTCACCATTTAGACACGCGGACAAAGATCAGTCCCGTAAAAACTACCTCCAGAAATACCACTTCTCAGACCGTTCCTCGTCAATTGAACAATTCAAGTCAGGGAGTGTCTGGAGTGTCCAGTCCTCGCTGGTCTCTACCGAGTTGCTTTTCGCAAGGCGGCGGATCCTCCGCTGGGGCTCCCTGCTCAACGCGCTACGGCGCCTATTGGCGCCGTAGCAGCAGGATCCAGGTTATAGATTACGATCATCCGTTCGCGGGAGAGCCGCTCGTCGTGCAACTGAAGATTAGCAAAGTTGAAAATCTGTGATCTCCGTGTCTCGTTCTAACCTGATATTCCGGAAGATCGTATCGAATTATCCGAGCAAGGCGTGTTCGCAACATCTCGAAGCTGACCGATGGGTACCCATGGCGTTAGCATAATTGCCGGCGGGCAGCCCAGAATTAATTCAACATATATATTGAGTGAGACCTTCAACGCCGAATATACGGCGAATGTCTTCGCTTTGGGAGAAGCCAAGAACTGGATAGATCAACAATCCATAGGTTGAAATTGGCCCCGCCCGACTGCGGACTAAAGAGGTTCTTGCGGTGATTCCGAGCAGTTCCCCTACGCAGGATCTATAGGTGCGAGCCTATGATTCCGCTTCCACCGAAGATAGGACATCTGTATGACTTGGAAATGGTTTTCAATGAAGAGTAATTCCATATCACTCAAGGACCTGTTCTGATCCATCAAATCGCGCAAGGCCCCGACGCTTTTCCCAAATTCTTTGAGAGTATTAGCTATTTCGTTTTGATCCTTCGCGGCAGCCACCTCACGGGCTATCGGAGAGAGCACGAATTCACGAGTCATTGTTACTCCTGCTGTCATTAATAAATAACCACAGAACGGATTGAACTGTACCGCATGGTACACGAGCGCTTTACATGACCTAGCCGGAACCTATTCTATCCATAACCTGTGTAAAACAGTTTGGACAGTATGTATGAGTGAGAACGCAACCGGCCGACTTCGCCCCATGTGTTTTTCGGTACGCTCGCCGTGTAACCCAACGCTCATCATCAAGGGAATGTCCGGCCTCGTCTCGAACGAGTCCGCACGTACAACAGACGGCGAGTAGCGACGGCATACTTCTCGAAGCGGACGGTGCCTCATGAATTATTTGAGCGAACAAGGTTTCACCACTCATTCTCTACCTCCTTCTATAATTCTTCACCAAGCCAGACTGAGAACAGCAACAAGGCGACATGCTAATCCTTATGATCACGCATCCTGCTCCTGCGCAGCCGTGTATCGTACTAGGAAATCCCCTAGCTCTCCGTCGCCGTGGATCGCGCCACAGTTCAAGCGCAGCGACCCATGAAAGCCTGATAGGGACCCCTCCCGAGGATTGAGCAGGTATTCATGGACCAAGAGGCCATCACATCGTGGGCAAGTCATCGTGGGGCCCTCCCCACATGCACACATGAAGAGGTTTGTGTGGGAGGTCTGTCCACCCCGCCCGGGGTCGTGAACGGAGTCGAGCCCAATTCCTTCATGCAAGTCATGTCACAAGGATGCAGCCTGCTGAGGCGAAGGAGGGCGCGCCCATCCTCGAGACCGCATTGATAGCGTATGAACTGAGAGCGGTGTGCCGCTCTCATGAAAGCTCTCCGATCACTACGGCTCAAGGCATTCACGAGACCAGCTTCCTCTGCCTGCCAGCCTGCGCGTTCATCCAGTGTGATCGAGTGGAGTTGTTGCTGGGGTCGGCACCATTCGATACGAGAGATGATGTTGTTGGGTTCGTACTTCAGGGCTCCCTCCTGTGCAAAGTATTATGGGGCTGCACTGTGCGTAAAAATATCTGAGACGGAAGTGAGCGCACGACTAGGAGTGGCCCTAGTTTTTGAGGAGGGGAAATCTTGCAAGGGGAGATGAAGCAGACTTCAGCATTTGCTTCAGTATCCGGGCATGGCTCAATGAGTCCCCATCAAACCGTCTCATGCTCTCCGTGGGCACATAATGCTCGTACACGATGCCGAAGGGTTGAACGGTGTGACTGCGCATGGCAAGGGCAAATCCAGGCTTGCAACAAACGCTTCATGAAGAGTGCGCGTTAAGGGCGATCTGTCGAGAGTCGTTTGGCAAGGCGGTGGGCCAGTCGGACCATGCCGGCCGAGCGATCGGCGGGGTCGAGCAGCACGTTCATGACATGCAGGCGACCGGAGTCGGCCAAGGCGGCGGTGAGCCCTCGCTCGAATTCCCCTTGTGTTGCGATCCGCGTGCCGGCTCCGCCTCCGATCATGTCGCAGATTCGCTCATAGCGCCACTCATGGACGTCGTTGAAGGCGCCTTCAAGAATCTCCCGTTCAGTGGAGTAGCCGCGATTGTTCAATACGACGACGATAGGGGATTGACCATATCGCACAGCGGTCGAGAGTTCTGTTCCGGTCATTTGAAACGCGCCGTCGCCGACCAGCACGATCGGTCTGAGGGTGGGATCGGCAAATGAGGCGCCTACAGCTGCCGGGACGGCAAATCCCATGGAGGTGTAATAGGCTGGAGAAATGAACTCGAATCGCCCGTGGACATGGAGATCAGCGGCTGCAAAGAGCGACTCTCCGACGTCGGCGATGACGAGGGTGTGTTCATCTAACAAACTATCGAGATGCCGGAAGAGTCCATTCAAGGTCACGGGGGCCTCCGGCGCAATTGTACCTTGTACTATGGAGAGCGGTGCCGGCAGTGGGCGGGAAGGAAACGAAGGGAGCTGATTGCTTACCAGCGCCTTCACGAAGTCTTGAAACCGGATTGCATCGTAGCGGTGGTGTTTGATGGCTACCCGATCGGCTGTCGCGTGAATCGTTCGGCCTTCCGTCAACAAGGGCGAATCCGCATTGAGATCTTCGACATCGGACAAGATCGATCCCAGGATCAGAAGACAATCGGATGCATTGATAAACTGTTGGACCTCATCACGTGCGATGAGACCTCCGTATACTCCGACGTAGAGTGGGTGATCTTCACGGATAATGGACTTGCCGAGCAGAGTTGAGGCGATGGGGACATTGAGCTGTTCAACCAAGCGAATCAGATCGTCTTGCAGGCCGAATCGCCCGATCTCTGCACCGGCTAAGATGGCAGGCCGACTGGCTGAGGCTAACATGGCACGAACTTCAGCGATAGCTTCATTCAGCGCGGCTGTATCGCTTGGCTCATCGTCGAGGCACAAGGGCCGTAACGGGTTTGCCAGTGGTGTATGCACGAGATCGCGAGGGATTTCGATATAGATTGGCCGGCGATAGCGCAACAGTGCCGCAAAGGCTCGATCCATTTCTCATTCGGCGGTTGAAGGATCGTCCAGGGAGATAGCGGCCACCGTGATCTTCTCGAAGACATCGCGTTGTGTGGAAAAATCCCGCACCATATGGTGCAGGTAGGGTGTCCGAACACGTTCTGAGAGTCCGGGCGCTCCGGTGAGCAGCACCACCGGCGATCGTTCCGCATAGGCGCAGGCGATCGCATTCACGGTATTGAGTACGCCGACGCAGTAGGTCACACAGGCGGCCCCGATGCCGTTGATGCGCGCATAGGCATCCGCCGCGAAACCCGCGCAATCCTCACGGGTGGTCCCGATATGTTGAATGGGTGAGGCCTCGATCAATTGATAGAGGCTGAGGACATAGTCGCCGGGGATTCCAAAGATATGGCGGACTCCCAACTGGTGGAGCCGGTCGATCACAGCGGAACCGATGGTCGGTAATCGTTTCATCGTGTGGTTTCCTGGGTCACAGTGCGAAAAATACGAGATACCTTGCGTATAGGCGCAGCAAACCACAGTGAGAGTCAGCCGTCAAGCAAGCAGGCACGTCCGGAAAGACTTGACGTTCTGGTTGCACCATTGGATAAGTACGCCATGCATCTTGGTAATGACAGTCCACGCGGGCAGGTCCGCCTCTCCCGCACACGTGCGCTCGAGGAATTCGGGCATCTTTGGATCTATGCCGGTTATGTCGAGGAAGTCGGCGGCGAGCCGGCCTCAGGCGACATGGTCGATGTCATCGCGTCGAATGGGCGATTCTATGCCCGAGGACTCTACAATCCTGCATCCAAGATTCGCGTGCGAATCCTGACGTTCGACGACGAGCCCATTACAGAACAGTTTTGGAGGAGACGGCTTGCGCAGGCTGTGAGGCTACGTCGGCGCCTCGTCACTGGCACCAGTGCCTATCGGCTTGTCTATGGAGAAGCCGACCGATTGCCGGGCTTGATCGTGGATCGGTACGACGATGTCCTGGTCATGCAGACTCTGTCTTCCGGCATGGACTGCCGGAAAGATCTGCTGGCCGATCTCCTTTGTCAGGAATCTGGAGCCACGCGGGTGTATTTGCGCAATGATGCCAAGAGCCGCACGTTGGAGGGGCTGCCGATGGAGAGAGGATTTCTCCGAGGGAGCGGTGCAACGACGGTCGAGATCCAGGAAGGACCGGCTCGCTTTCTTATCGATATCGAACGGGGGCAAAAAACCGGTTGGTTTTGCGATCAACGAGAGAATCGACTGGTAACAGCACAGTTCGCAGTTGGTGCAGAGGTGCTGGAGGTGTTCGCTCATACTGGAGCCTTTGGCATTCATGCGGCGCTCGCGGGGGCGAAGTCAGTGGAGGGATTGGATGTGAGTGCGGACGCCTTGGCGCTTGCGCGCAACCATGCGGTGCTCAACAAGGTGGAGGATCGGTGTGTCTATCGAACGGCAGATGCGTTTGAGGAGATGCGAAAGTTGGAACGGGCTGGGTGCCGCTACGATCTGGTATTGCTCGACCCCCCGGCATTTGCCCGTAGTAAGCAGGCCGTGCCCCGTGCCCTGGCTGGATACAAAGATGTGAATCTGCTAGGGATGCGGCTTACCAAGCCAGAGGGGTTTCTGGTCACGAGTTCCTGCTCCCACCATGTGACTGAACAGGAGTTATGGACAAGTATCCGCCTTGCTGCACGAGATGCCAAGCGGCAGGTCCGCCTGCTTGAACAGCGTGGGCAGGCCAGCGACCATCCCATCCTCGCCACCATGCCGGAAACGCGCTACTTGAAGTGTTTCATCCTGCAAGTATTGTGAGCGTGTGGTCGACAGGGTGAGATCGTCGCTCGTATGCAGGACGCTCAAAAAGGCTGTTCAGCAAGGCCGCAGCGAGTGAAGGCCCGAGGAGGTATATACCGCACTTCGTGTGGGCCGTTCGTCCCTAGAATGGATCTTGGCGAACGGAAGAGCCTTTCCAGTGCTTCCGACGTCCGAGGAATTCTTTTCAGCGTTGAGGGTCTGAACGATGCGAGAACGCTGCTGGCAGACTTTTTCAGCATCCTGCTAGTCGTTCGGTGGTTCGAAGTGGCCCGACGGGCGGTTCTGCCAGGGGATCGTCGACTGTTTGGCTTGCTTGACGAGGCTGCGTAAATTCACTTCCGCTGCGCGGAGCAGCTTCGGTTCGCCGCTTTGCATGATAGCGGTCAATAGGACGTATAATGAACGATCCATCTGCGATCCGACGAGAATTCGTTCTGTGACAGGATCGGGGCCTGTGGGAGGAGGTTTATCATCTTCCTCTGGATTGTCAAATAATATGCGAAACGCGGTCGGATGGCTGAAGAGCCAGGCCGGAGGGATCTTCAGGGCAGCAGCGAGTGCTTCTAGTAGCGAGGCGGAGGGATCAAGCGTATCCGCTTCAATTTCCTCCAGCGTGTGAAATGGGAGATGCGATTCAGCGGCCAGGTCGTTGACTGAATGACCTCGTGAGATACGCCAGGCTTGAATCCGTTGTCCAATTGCCATGGTGCGATGGTACTGAAACTAGCCCCCTCTCCGCAACCTCTCTCTGTCGGCCTGTGGCATGATACACCTTGAAACGCAATGGTTTATGCGTAATATCCCTCAGTGGAAGATGTGCGATGACTTAAGGTATAATGCGTTTCCTGGTTCACTCTCGATTTGTGAGGAGGCGTATTATGTTGGGAACGGATATTCGTGGAATTATCGCAGAAGAAGAAGAAGTTCAACGGCGAAAAGATGCCTTGAAATCGCTCTTAAGCATGCGCTCCAAACAGTTACGTGAGTCGTTGGAGCAGCGGATCAAGCGGGCTCGG
>DATIQH010000506.1:0-4005 GCA_035471155.1 Nitrospiraceae bacterium
CCAGTCGATGAATTGCTCCCACTGCGGCCAGTCCCAGAACGCCACGCTGTAGCTGAACGCGCAGTCACGGGGAGGTCGGCATCGAGAATCGCTTGCAGGATCGTCCCGCTACCCGAGGCGAGCACTCCCAACCGACGCATGAAGCGGACAGTATCCGACAGGCTCGGTGTAACCCTCGCCTCCCTCGCGGAGTCCGCGCGGCCAGTCGGAGGTCCTTGCATCACCCCCCGATCCGTGGTGGGCTGCCCACGGGCGCCCGAACGGCGGTCGCGCCCCTCACTCACTGTCGTTCGGAGGCAACTGGAATGGCGATCGTGCGCGCTCCGGGAGCACTGGACCACGCGGGTGCCGTTCCCGCTCCCCCGTTGACTCTCTTTCCGCCGCTTTGTTAGACTCTGAGACCCGATTCCAAGTCATTGAAAGACCCCTCGTTTTCTCTAACAGACTGCGGAAAAACTATTGTGGCACAGTGGAAACTCAATGGTCCGTATCTCTAGGGGAAGCGGAGAGTTGTGCGCAGGATGCTCAAAAAGGCCGTCCAGCAAGGCCGCAGCGAGTGAAGGACCGGAGGCGTACCCTCTGGGGTACGTTGAGGATCTGAACGATGCGAGAACGATGCTGGACGGGCTTTTTCAGCATCCTGCTAATTGGGCGGCTTTAGCAACAGGAAGCACCACCATATGATCAAGGCCTGGCTGCTCGACGAGATGTTTCAGTGTAATCGAAGGCATCTGACTATCGATGGGACCCTGGGCGAAGAATGGAGTGCCGGCGATTCGATTGCCGCAGAAGAAGAGCTTCCAGCCTCGCCGGCAAACGTGGCCGCGAAATCAGGGAATGGCCGGGTCACCATTACATGGGATCCCGTTCCCGATGCCATGTACTACAATCTCTATTTCCAAACCACCAAGGGTGTGATGATCAAGTTTTCCGATCTCACGCGCCCGATCGCGGGCGATGACGATTTTAAAGCCGTCATCGGGGTGAAAAAAGATAAAAGCACCTGTATCGAAGGCGTTCAGAGTCCCTTTGTCCATGACGATTTGGCCAACGCGACCTGTTACCACTATGTCGTCACCGTAGTGACGCAGAAGGGGGAGAGTCTCGAGTCTCAAGAGGTCATGGCGATTCCTTCGCCCTATCTGTTGGCCATGTGCATCGGCCGGGAAGGAGTGGACGACGGAGAGTTCAGTTCGCCCACGGGGATCGCGCTCGACAAGGATGGCAATATCTACGTCGCCGATACCGATAACCATTCGATTCAAAAGCTCGACAAGTCCGGGAAGTTTGTCGCGCGGTGGGGTGGTGACCCTTCTTCGCAAGAAGGGAGTTTCTACTATCCGCGTGGATTGGCCGTCGGGCCGAACGACGTACTCTACATTGCGGACAGCGGCAATAACCGCATTCAGAAATTCGATCTCAACGGCAATGCGATGCAGGCTTGGGGTAAGTTCGGATTCGCGTGGCGTGGGGCCGATCTGGGCAAGTTCGATGTGCCCTGGGGGCTGGCGACGGACGCGGAAGGGAATCTGTACGTATCCGACACGAGCAACGCGCGCATTCAGAAGTTCACGTCTGACGGACAGGCTCTGCTCAAGTGGGGGCGCGACGGGAGCTTCGACGGCGCCTTCTTTTTCCCCCGCGGTGTGGCCGTCGATTTCGTCGGGAATATCTTCGTCGCCGATGAAAGCAACAATCGCATTCAAAAGTTCGATGCCCGTGGAAGTTTTCTTGCCAAGTGGGGGCGAGAGGGGGCCGGCCCGGGCCAATTCAAGTCTCCCTGGGGGATCGCCTGCGATGCGCTCGGTAATGTGTACGTCGTCGATACCGGCAACCACCGCGTTCAAAAGTTCGACGGGAACGGGACGTTCCTGTGTGCCTGGGGAAACCGGGGAAAGACAGAAGGGCAGCTCAATTTCCCTTACGGGATCGCAGTCGACAAAGAAGGCGCGGTGTATGTGGTCGACAGCGGCAATGGCCGCATTCTGAAGTACGTGCCGACGGACGAAGAACTCAATCGCGGGAAAGAGGAGACCTCAACCAATCAGACGCCGAGTGAGACTCCGGCGCCTCGGAGCGTGGCAGTCAAAGCCGGAGATACGGAAGCGTTCCTGAGTTGGATGGAGGTCCCTGGCGCGCAGTCCTACAATCTGTATTTCAATACTGTCTCGAAACTCACGACCCAGACGGCGACGAAAATCGAAGGTGTGACAAATCCCTATACGCACACCGGTCTTTCAAACGACACCCCCTACCACTATGCCGTGACCGCAGTCTTCGAGACCGGCGCTGAAAGTGACCTGTCGAATGAAGTGACGGCGACGCCGGTGCTCATCGATATCACGGCGCCACAAAATCCCTATGCTGTGATCAATCATGGCGCCTTCATGACGAACACGCCGGAAGTCATCGTCACGATTTCAGCCAACGATGTCGATACCGGAGTTGCTGCGTATTTTGTCTCCGAGGCGCCCATGACTCCCACATCGGGAACGCCGGGATGGGTGGACGTAACGTCGGCCACCAAGTTCGGCGCGACGATCCCCTTTATTTTGTCGCCGGGAGACGGACAGAAATCGATCTACGTCTGGTTCAAGGATGTGGGAGGGAATGTCTCCACCCCTGCGAGCGCGACGACTTTGGTCAACACGTCGGGGTATCTCTGCGTATCCGAATGGGGCCGGACAGGCCGTGGCGCATCCTTGCTGCACGGCGGCGAGTTTATGGCCCCGATCTACGGACTCTGCGTCGATCAGCAGGGATCGCTGTTCGTAGTCGACAACGGCAACAATCGGGTTCAAAAGTTCGACAACACCGGTAACTTCATCATCCTCTGGGGCAACTTCGGTTCAGCCAACGCCAACTTCCATAATCCTACGGGGATTGCCTGTGACGGCAAGGGCGATGTCTGGGTGGTCGATACGAACAACCACCGTGTTCAAAAATTCGATGGGAAACTCGGCGGCTACCTCATGAAGTTCGGGTCGCGGGGAAACGGCGAAGGACAGTTCAATTCACCCTGGGGCATCGCGGTGGATCGGGTGCGCGGGTATGTCTATGTCGTCGATAGCGCCAACTTCCGTGTCCAGAAGTTTGACATGAACGGTGAGTTCATTATGTCCTGGGGCAGCTTTGGGAATGGAGACGGCCAGTTCTATTTCCCGCGCGGCGTGGCCGTAGACCAGACGGACGGGTTTGTGTACGTCGTCGATATGGGTAATCACCGGATTCAGAAGTTCGACACCAGCACCAACGTGCTGCCGCAGTTGTTGGCCAAGTGGGGCGGCAGCGCCGAGCCCGGTCATGCCAGCAGCCCGCTCGCGCAGGAGGCAGGTCAGTTGCGGTCTCCCTGGGGCATTACGGTCGACGGGGCGGGCGATGTCTATGTCACGGATACCGGCAATCACCGAGTCGAGAAATTCGATAAAGAAGGCAATTTCATCACCCAATGGGGCGGGTTCGGGAACGGCAAAGGGCAATTCAATTTCCCCTACGGGATCGCAGTCGATGTGAAGGGCAGTGTGTTCGTTGTCGATAGCGGGAACACCAGGGTCGAACAGTTCATGCCGGCGGATGAGGGAAGCGAACGACTCCAGGAAGATGCAGACGCAGTGGCCGAGCTAACCCCAGAACCTGAAAGTCTCAAGCGGTAGCGTTTTCAAAACCGATGACGGAGCGATCATGTTGGATAAAGAACCGCGCTTAGGACTGACCTACGATGACGTCGTGCTGGTTCCGGCCAAGTCTCAGATCTTGCCGAGTGAAGTCGATATGCGTACGAGGCTGACTCGCCACATCAAGATCAACATTCCCATCATCAGTTCGGCCATGGATACTGTCACCGAGTCCCGTTTGGCCATCGCTATCGCCCGCGAAGGCGGTCTTGGGATTATTCACCGCGTGTTGTCGCCGGTCGATCAAGCGACGGAAGTGGACCGGGTGAAGAAATCCGAAAGCGGCATGATTCTCGACCCGATTACGATCTCACCCGATCAAACGATTCGC
>DATIQH010000507.1:0-2190 GCA_035471155.1 Nitrospiraceae bacterium
GAAGAGTTGCAGATTCGGTATCAGGACGCTCTTGCCGGGTTGACCGTTCAGCCAGCCCCAGAGCACGACGGAAAGAAACCTCCTTCGCAGCCATAAGTGAGATGCATCGAATGAATGGCAGCAGGATATTCCTGCTGCCATTCATCGAAACGGTCAAATGGGTCAATGAGTATCCTTGTTGTCGGTGGCGAGTCAGCGGAGATGTTCCGGCAACGGACCGGCGGCGGGCATGGGTACGTCCAGCATTGGAGCGGACGTAAGAACCGCGATCTGACGAAGTCCATTCCGAAAGATACGGAAGCCGTAGTCGTCGTGCTGGATCGGGTGAGCCACGGACTGGCTCGAAAGGTCAGAACCGAGGCAACACGTCGCGGCCTTCCCGTCTTCTTTCAGAGGCGAGCACGCCTCGGGGGCCTGATTGATCATGGCCCCTTGGATTTGGCCCAATGGTTGAGCAGAACATTTAGAATCGAAGATTGATTGTGTTCAATAAATTATCGACGAATAGAAAGGACCTTCCCATGATGTTGAAGCCGTTCATTCTCACACTCGCGCTCCTCACCGGAGCCTTGGGACTCACTTCTTCTATCCAGGCGGCGGAATCCGTGTCAATCCTGAACGTCTCCTACGATCCGACGCGCGAACTCTACCAAGAGTTCAATTCGGCGTTCGCCAAACACTGGCAGGCCAAGACGGGCCAGACCGTCAAAGTCTTGCAATCCCACGGAGGATCGAGCAAGCAGGCACGAGCCGTCATCGATGGCTTGGAGGCCGACGTCGTCACACTGGCGCTAGCCTACGATATCGACGCCATCTCCGAGAAAGCCGGGCTGCTTCCGGCCAACTGGCAGAGCCGTCTTCCCAACAACAGCGCACCCTACAGCTCGACGATCACGTTTCTCGTCCGCAAGGGCAATCCCAAGGGCATCAAGGACTGGGACGACCTGGTCAAACCAGGAGTCTCCGTCATCACACCAAATCCCAAAACTTCCGGTGTTGCCCGCTGGAACTACTTGGCTGCGTGGGGCTATGCGTTGAAACAGCCGGGCGGCGATGAAGCCAAAGCGAAGGATTTTATCTTGCGCCTATTCAAGAACGTGCCGGTGCTCGACTCGGGCGCCCGAGGCGCCACGACCACCTTTGTGGAACGAGGCATCGGCGACGTGCTGATTAACTGGGAGAATGAAATCCTGTTGAGCACCAAAGGCTCGGGCAAAGACAAGTTCGAAATCGTCGTGCCGCCAATCAGCATCCTGGCGGAGCCGACGGTCAGCGTCGTAGACAAGATCGTGGACAAGCGAGGCACCAGGCAGGTCGCGCAAGCCTATCTGGAATATCTCTACTCTGAAGAAGGCCAGGACATTGCCGGCAAAAACAACTACCGTCCGCAGCTCCCATCAGCCGCCGCCAAGTATGCTGCGAATTTCCCTTCGGTGGAGCGGTTCACGTTACAAGAACTTTTCGGCAACTGGCAGAAAGCGCACAAGGCACACTTCGCCGATGGCGCTAGCTTCGATCAAATCTATTTGCAGAGCCCGAAATAACGTCCGTGAGAACCATGGCATTGGTATTGAAACAGCCCAGTGTCCTTCCCGGCTTCGGTCTGACACTGGGCTTTGCGCTGTTCTATTTCAGTTTGATCGTACTGATCCCTCTCAGTGGGCTCTTCGTCAAGACGGCCACACTGAGTTGGGAACAATTCTGGCACACGGTGACGGAGCCGCGTGCGATCGCCTCCTACCAGCTTACATTCGGCGCGTCGTTTCTGGGGGCCTTGATATATGGATTCTTCGGGTCGGTGGTGGCCTGGGTTCTTGTGCGATACCGCTTTCCAGGGCGCTCGATCGTTGACGCGCTCGTGGATCTGCCCTTTGCCCTGCCGACCGCCGTCGCAGGAATCGCCTTGACGGCCATCTATTCGTCGAATGGATGGATCGGACACTACCTGGAAGCGATAGGTCTCAAAGTCGCCTTTACGCCCCTGGGCGTCCTGGTCGCGCTGACCTTCATCGGATTGCCGTTCGTGGTGCGAACGGTTCAACCGGTGCTACAAGATTTGGACATGGAGGTGGAAGAAGCCGCCACCACGCTGGGAGCCAATCGATGGCAAACATTCAGGGCGGTGATCGTGCCTGAACTGTGGCCTGCCCTGCTGACCGGCATGGCGATGGCATTCGCCCGCTCCGTCGG
>DATIQH010000508.1:0-6174 GCA_035471155.1 Nitrospiraceae bacterium
GTCCAGCAAGGCCGCAGCGAGTGAAGACCGGAGGCGTACCCTCTGGGGTACGTTGAGGATCTGAACGATGCGAGAACGACGCTGGACGGGCTTTTTGAGCATCCAGCTAAAGTTTGATTGTCATTAAGTCCCGCGCACCCACAATCTTTCCCCCGAATGCTTCCCCTGCCTGTTCCTGCACATTGTATCGGTCGGTAATCGGATAGAAGTGTGACAGCACGAGTCGGTGGACACCGGCCTCTCTCGCCACTTGCCCACATTGGCCGGCATGCAAATGAACAGGACTCGGCCGACTCGCCGGGAAGGAACAGTCCAGCACCGCGAGATCAACGTCTCCACAGAGGCGCACGAGGCTGTCGCAGTATTGCGAATCGCCGGAATAGGCCAAGGCTTTCCCTCTATATTCGATTCGATATCCCAGGCAATGGAGGTTGAGCGTGTGGGTCACCGTTCGAGGAATCACTTTCGTGTTTCCAATCATAAACGCCCGATCAGCCACTTCTTTGAAATGCACGGCAAACGGCGCCTGTGTAAAGCCAGGCAAGGTAGCGAAGAGGGTTCTGAAGAACTTTTTGGTCCCGCGAGGGCCGATCACCGTGAGCGGTGGTCTGGTTCCTCCCTCGTATTTGGTGAAGATCATCGCGTCGAAAAAATAGGTGATGAAGTCGGAAAAGTGATCGGCGTGATAGTGGGAAAAGAGAATGTGGGTGATCCGATGCCGGTTCACACCGGTTTGTAGGAGATTCGCCAACGTGCGCGGGCCAAAGTCCAACAGGATCGTATGGTCGGTGCGGACGAGATAGCCCGCAGCTGCTCGCGTGGGGTGTATATTCGTGCCGGAGCCGAGAATGGTGATGTGCATAGGTCAGATTGCCTCAATCTTCTGGCGAAAGCTATCCCGCAGGCGCAGGAGCAACACGCGAGTCTGCTCCGCTTCTTCGGGGCGTAACGCCCGCTCAAAGAATGGACGGAGAAAGGCCAAGTGGGCCGCAAAGGTCTTTCGAAAGAGCGCATCGCCCTTCACGGTTAACGAGATTTTGGTACAACGGCGATCGTTTTTCATGGCATCCCTCCGGATCAGACCTTTGGAGGCAAGGCGATCGAGGACGCCGGTGAGCGTGCCTTTCGTGACGAGCGTATGGGCTGAGAGTTCCGAGCAGGTCATGCCCTCCGTATCCCCCAGCGTGGCGATGACATCGAACTGTGAGGGGGTCAGCCGCAGCGATTTGATATGGCGGATGTCGATGCGCCAGAAGGCCAAATAAGCCTCGACCAACGGCCGCAACACTTTCAGGTAGGGATCGTCCTTCAGATCCGGTAGCTCCATACCGACAGAATAGTCCGCATTAGAACGATGGTCAAGAGAGAGGAGGGAAGCGGCCAGGTGCCCTTCTTGCTCGCAGAACGCGCGCCCTGAGAAGGGCCTCGTTCGATGCGCGCAGTAAAGGGCAGCCTTGGCCACTCCCCTTAGAGGGAGAAAAGGGGAGTGGCTACTTAATCGGAATTTTTCCCGCCAGTCGCGCTGTCTCACGCGTCGCCCGCACCCGACATTCTGCCGCTCCGCACCCGTTCACTCCCTGTGCTCAAGCCTCGATGCAATTGCCGACGCGAATCGAGTACAGTGTGCGAGTTATTTCTCTTTATCTGATGCTTTGGAGGAGCCATGGCGGTATTTCGACGACCCGAGTTGGAAAAAGATAACCCGATCGCCCCGCAGATGTATGTCGGGCCCAGGAGGAGGCGCGCGCTGCTACGTGAAGCCTTGTTGCCGCCTGCCTCAAGGCAGGGGGACATGACCGAGACGCTGCAGGCTTTGACGGCAGCGGCGGAACGATTTGTGGTGAGCGTGCGGCTATCGAAGAAGCTGCAAGAAGAACGGACCGCATTGCTGGAGGTGATCATCCAGGCGCAACAACTCTGACCAGAATTGCCGGGTCATTGTTTGACCTTGCACTTTGCAGTCGGACAGTTCACGTTCCCATGCCTTTCTTCAAGAGAGTGGCTGAGGCTGCCATTCACTGCGTGCATCGAGAGACCGGCACCTATCTAATTAGCCCCTCCAAGCTCGCTTGCTTTTTCTCTCTAGAGAGGGCACCCAGGTTGGTATAGGTGCGGCCGTCGAACGAGGCCATTTTTTCTCTACATCTCCCCTTAGGAGGAGTGGCCAGGCAGCCCTTTACTGCGCGCATCGGACGAGCACATTCTGATCGTGCGCGTTCTGCGAGCAAGAAGGGCACCTGGCTGCTCCTCTCCCGCCCTGCTAAGATGCTGTCCTCATGAGCACTCGTTCTGAATCGGGCAAGACCAATCTGGCCGCTATTGGGGTCATCCTTGGCGTCGTGATTGCCAGCGTCTGGGTGTGGAAGCGTCTGTCGCTCGAGACCCAGGAGTATGTGATCGATCAAGCTGTTCCCGTGACGTTTGTGGGATTGGTGGTCGCAGCGGGATTGTTTCTATTGGTCCGGGCGATCAACCGTCGCAGGACGCAACGACGTGAACGAGCGAAGTTAATAGCTGCGTTCGAACAAGCTACAGGACAGGAGAAAAAGCTGGAAATCGCTTTTGCGATGATTGAAGTGAATAAGTATCGGGCCGAAGGGTTGGAATCTGTGACGCCTGCGTTACGAGACCTCTTCGCGACGACGTTGCAGTCGGCGCTGGGGGACAAGCAGCACCGGGTTCGCGGGATGGCGGCCAGTCACCTCGGCGTCTTGAACGATGCGACAGTCGTTCCCTTGCTGCTGAAGGCGCTGGAAGATGATCATGCCTATGTCCGTTCCAGTGCGGCGTTGGGATTGGGCCGGTTGCGCGCCAGTGAAGCGAAGGAGAAACTGACGACTGCCATGGAGAAGGATTGGGATCAAACCGTCAGGAGCCGATCGAAGGAAGCGCTGGAGCGAATCAAATAGTTCATGAAATCCCTTCAGCCTTCTGGCTGTGCCTGTTCGTGGATCCACTCAATACAGGCGATTTCCGGTGTGCAATTCCATCGCAGGGGAAGAAACGACCATCCAAGTCCACGATTGATATAGAGCCGGCGGCCAGGCTCTCCGTGATGACCGTCAATTCGGCCATTGCAGCCTGGCGGGAGCCAAAACGTCGGCACACCTGGTATGCGCCACTGGCCGCCGTGGCTATGTCCGCAGAGGATCAGATCGACGGCGTGGTGGTCTTCTAACTGATCGAGGATATTCGGCGCATGGGCCAGCAAGAGCGTGAATCGGTTCTCTGCGCTCGGCGGCAGGCAGCTCAGGTCGGCCCGATGCAACGAGGGATCGTCGACGCCGACAATGGCGATCTCGCCACAGTCCGTGGAAATGAAGGTGGTCTGATTGATCAAGAGGGTGATTTTGTGGCGATCGGCGAGTTCGCAATACCGATCGATCGGCACGCCGCTGTAGTGATCGTGGTTACCCAATGTGACGAAGACCGGCGCAATCTCGCGCAAGCCGGTGAGAAATCGAAACACATGGGGCAATCCCTCCGGAACATTGAGCAGGTCGCCCGTAATGAAGATCCAGTCGGGTCGGAGTGTGCTGATGGTGGCAACGATGAGATCGTGCCGCGGCTGATAGCGGTCGAGATGCAGATCGCTCAGATGAACGGCCCGCTTGCCAGCCAAGGGCCCGTTCGCATAGGTGAGCCGTGAAATCTCGTGTGTGGAAAGGCCGATTTCCAAATGAGGAACGAGACTAAAGAGCCGATAGAGCGGCTCGCTGAGACAATATCCGATGAAGGAGCGGGCGTGATCGGGCCAGGACCTTGTGCGTCGTGTCATCCCATCACCCGATCCAGCTCGACACGATCTGAGGGGGTCACGCGATAGCCTCGTTCATACAGATCGCTCATGCCTTGCATCAAGGCGTCCATATTGCGGCTGCGATACCAGTTGTCGAACCGCTCCATCAGCGCGGTGACCTGTTTCAGGGCCGGTTCTCCGTCATGGTACGAGAGAGTGAGGGAGCGGAGCATGTCTTGAAGTTCGACGGGGCTGTAGATCTCATCATCATTCCGGTCGGCGACCAGGGCGAATTCATAGAAAGTCAGACTCACCGAGAGCAACGCTTGTGTCTTGGCTAAATCATCTCGCGCATCGTCCATCCCTCTTGGATAGTGGCGAGGACAATCCACTTCAAACTGGGATGATGGGGTGGGGTTCCAGCTGATTCCCTGCACGGTTGGAGGCGGCGTCTTTCCAGCCTTATAAAACCATGAGACGCAGGTGTTCGCTTGGGCAAAGGCTTGTTTGTCTTTGTGGATCTGCTGGCCGATGTGCCGGGTGAACTGTTGGAAGATTGCATTGTCTCTACCGAACGAGCCAGCTGGGAACATCGCCCAGATCAGGCCAGTGAGAAGCACTCCTGCGGAGAACAAGCGGGCCCTAGGCCGATGAACTATTCCTGGGTGAAAGAGCATAAGAAAAGTATACCATGCGAGTCGTCTCATCCCCATCAAGATTGATGGATGGCTGAGGGGTAATACGGCGCGAACGAAGAAGGGTCTATTTCACGATGACCATGCCCTTTCTGACAGCTGCGTTGCCGGGTATCGGCGGGCAGATGCGGGCCCTGCCAGAAGACTTTCAAGTCGAGGAACATCCGTTGTATCTCCCCTGTGGAGAGGGCGAGCATCTCTACCTCAAAGTCAGAAAGCGCCTGCTCTCGACTCCGGATCTCGTGCTGCGACTCTCTTCGGCCTTGGGGGTGAAAGCGCAAGCGATCGGTGTGGCGGGCCTCAAAGATGCCAGGGCTGTGACCACGCAAATGGTCTCGCTTCTCGGTGTCACACCCGAACGGCTGGATCGGCTAAAAGTGGATGAACAACTTTTGTCTGTGGAAGTTCTTGGCCGGCATCGCAACCGCTTGCGTCCAGGACATCATGCAGGCAATCGCTTTCGGTTGGTGATCAGGGATGTCGCCACGCATGCCCGTGAGACGGTTCCACTGGTCACAGACATACTGGCGCGGCGCGGCGTGCCAAACTATTTTGGTCCGCAACGGCAAGGGCGAAGCGGCCAGAATTACCGGACCGGGGCTGAACTCCTGGTTGATCCTGCACGCCGAAACAGGCTGAGTCGATCCAAGCGCATGTGGTATCTCAACGCCTATCAATCACATTTCTTTAACGACATGTTAGCCCGCCGCCTTGACCGACTCGATCGTATCCTGACTGGAGACTGGGCGATGAAAATGGAGAACGGCGCCTGTTTTCTGGTCGAAGATGCCGTGAAGGAACAGCCACGGGCCGACCGGTTCGAGATCAGTCCCACCGGCATCCTGTTTGGATCGCGCGCATCATGGGCCGGCGGAGAACCGGGCGAGATCGAACGGGCCGTGGTCGCTGAGAGTGGAGCCACGCCGGAGAGTCTCACCGAAGCCGCGAAGGCTTGCGGGTTTCGCGGCGAGCGGCGCTCGTTCCGCATTCCTCTTGCCGATTTGGACTGGGCTCTGGAGGGGTCGGTGCTCACCCTTTCTTTTTCACTTCCCCCGGGCGCCTATGCGACGAGTATCCTACGCGAACTCATGAAAACCGACTTGCGGGCGGCTGAAAATGCCCGCTAGCTTCGCTCTCAGCTCGTGAAAATCCTCAACGTACCCCAGAGGGTACGCCTCCGGTTTTCACTCGCCTGCGGCCTTGCTAGCGGAGCATTTTGAGTCGCCCGCAGGGATTGTTACAGGTCGAGGACGTGATTCAGCGCTCTGTGAGTTTGTGACGCACAGTCAAGATCTGATCCGGGGCGGTTGATACTGGTGGTAGAATCTGTGCGGAGCCTATCCATATAAAAGTGGGGACCTGACTCATGATGCATGATCAAGAGACCGTTTTGCTTCAGGGCCACATCATCGATTCGTTGATCCTGGCGAAGGTGCTGGACACGATTCTGATGATGGGCGGTACGTTCGACATTCAAGATATGGAGATCGGCAAGACCCGCGAGGAGCCATCGCGGACAAGGATTGTCGTACGGGCCTCCTCCGCAAAACTGCTCAGTGAAATTCTCCATGCCATTCAACCCCACGGCGCGTCGGTCGAGAGTGAGCGGAATTGCCGCCTGGCGTCGGCGCCGGCGGACGGCATCTTTCCCGACGAGTTTTACGCGACAACCCATTTGCCGACCCAGGTAAGAGTGTGTGACCAGTGGGTGGAGGTGGAGGGGATCGAGATGGATCTGGG
>DATIQH010000509.1:0-3648 GCA_035471155.1 Nitrospiraceae bacterium
ACTCGGTGAGATGCCGAAGATGTGGACCAGGCCGAACGGGATGCAGGTGGGGCGTGTGCGGGTTCCGATCGGCGTCATTGGCATTGTCTATGAGTCCCGTCCGAATGTCACGGCCGATTCCGCCGCGCTCTGCTTGAAATCCGGGAATGCCTGTGTGCTTCGGGGAGGAAGCGAGGCCATCCATTCGAATACCGCGATTGCAACGATCCTATCGGAGGCGGCAGAGAAAGCCGGCGTCCCGGCCGGAGCGATCAGTTTTGTCGCCAGGCCCGACCGTGAGCTGGTTCCTCTTTTGCTGAAGCAAGATCGCTACATCGACCTGATCATCCCGCGCGGCGGCGAATCGTTGATGCGCGTCGTCACCGAGCATGCCACGATCCCCGTCATTAGACACGATGCCGGCGTCTGTCACATCTATGTCGATGCCGACGCCGATCCGGCGATGGCGGAGCGGATCTGCTTCAACGCCAAGGTGCAGCGGCCGTCGACCTGTAATGCGATGGAGACGCTCTTGGTGCATCAGGCCGTTGCACGACATTGGCTTGCCCCCTTCATTGAGAAGTTGGCGGCGGCCCATGTCGAAGTCCGCGGCTGCGAAAAAACCTGTCAATTGTCATCATTGGCCAAACCCGCGAGCGACGATGATTTTGGAAAAGAATTCCTCGATCTCACCCTCGCGGTGAAAGTGGTCAAGCATGTCGATGAGGCGATGGAGCATATTGCCAAGTATGGCTCACGCCATACGGAATCCATCGTGACGTCCGACTATCCCAAGGCCATGCGGTTTTTGCGAGAGGTCGATGCCAGCGCGGTATTGGTGAACGCCTCGACCAGGTTGAACGATGGGTATCAGTTCGGGCTTGGCGCAGAAATCGGGATCAGCACGTCCCGCATCCATGCCCGAGGCCCGATGGGTCTGGAAGAATTGACCTGCTTCAAGTTTGTCGTCATGGGGAACGGGCAAGTCCGCGAGTAGATGCTCCTTGATTCACATCGTGCCGCATTGACCGCTTCCGGTCATCTTCATTTTTCGGCTAATCGTTCTCTCGCGCAGGATTTCGAACAGGCGGGCGGACGAGTCGTCCGCCAGGCCACCGGGCATCTCGTTTTCTATCGCCCTGATGGCCGTCGGTTTCTGGCGACCGATCCGGAAGGAAACCCATTGCATGAATGCGAGTGGAGGACTGACGCGTCAGACGTTCCCGCTCTCTTCCGCGCCAGGATGCGTCTGGATTGGGGACAATGGGTTGGGTTGAAGCCGGCAGGCTTGGTGAACGAGACCAGCCTCAATCTCGCGGGCAAGCCAGGCTGGCAACGGCTCACGGCGGACGATTTACGGACGATGGCCGCACAGGCGCTCCGGGTCCCGATGGAGGAAGTGCGGTTTTTTTATCGGGATGAGGATTTCCTGATCGAGCCGACCGGTAGGGCAACGATCCGTCAACGAAAAGATGCCTTCTATGTGCTTCAGGATGGAGACTTCGAGCGAGCCCGCTTCATGTCCTGTATGGGAGCGATGCGTTGGCCCTCGATCGATTTTCTGCCGGTCGTCGAACTTTTTCAATCGCTGTTGCCGGGAACCGGGTCTGCGGTCTTTGAATTGATTCGAGGACTCTACGACGATCAGAACGAGGGGAACTCGACCCCACGGCCTTTGCGCTACCGGGGTATTCCTCCCTATCCATCGGAAGCCGCCTTCCGGTTGTTTAGTAGTTTCTTTACCCCGCAGTCGCCTGAGGGGAATAATCCATTCACCCTCTTCATGGATCCTGAACAATCCAATCGCGTGACCTGGCTGCCGGCTGCCACACCGCCGATTCGATATGTCGATCAGCGCGCAGAGGTTTGCCTGACCTTCCAAGGCGGCCTGTTGCAGAAGGCGACCGTCGCGTCAGACTCAACGGGGTTGCCCTACATGAGCCCCAAAGGCTGTCGATTCAGTCCGTGCGATCGAAGCGCAAGAATTGTCGGAGGGCATGTCATCCTGAGGGATCGAGATCGTGAAGCGACATTGGCTGTCACTCCGCCGCGAGGGAGTCTGGAACAGTCTGGTGAGCCAGTGGCCATGAGTCCAGCCGACTGGCGGTCGGTCTTTGTCCAGGGGGTTCCATTCATCCCTCCTGCCTCTGCTTATGGAGCGACGCTGCTTTATCCGGAAGACGAATCTGAAATCGGTGAGTGCGCGGCACAACCGTTCGTGGCCGATTACATACAGGATGTCGGCGAGCAAGATCGAGAAGTCGGCTCGGTTCTTTCACGCGCCGAGCGGGTGTTTATCGACAACGGCGATGCCGTGGTTGCGACCTGTATCGCGTTCGATCGGCCAAGAGACTATACCGTGCTGGTCCGGCATCCGGCCTTTGCTCAAAAACAGGCACAACGACTCTGGAGTGTCTGTAACGAGCTGCAGCGGTGGGACTGGCTCTCGCGCATTCGATTCCTTTCAGATGAGGGGCTGCACAATGGGGAAACGCCGCACTCCTATGACGTGGTCTACCACTGGGTGCCCTATGACAGCGAAGGTCTGCCGGCCAGCCTGGCCGAACGCATGCAGAGGATCAGCCGAGTGCTTCGCGAAGGAGGCTATGCGTTCGTCATAGGTCCGGCACAGCTCGGTCAGTATGCTACCTCTGCAGCATTTCAGATCTGCTGGGAAGAACCAGTCGAACAACTTCCTACATTTCGGATGCATCGCGTCATCGTGCCGAAAGCAAGGCTGAGAGCTGGCTTGACACTATTCCACATGAAGAAGGGTTAGGAGCGATTGTACACGGGTACTCTTGCGGTGTGTTTTACGAGGGCCGTGGCGGCGCAACGATGCGGAACCTGACTTCGTCCGCAAGCGTATCGGCAGACATCCGTTCTCCCGCGAACAACCCACAGTGGTAGAGGCCAATAGTCCATCCAGTTTTTGGAGGAACTAACATAAAATAGCCGGACTGGTCGTTCATGGTTGTCATGACACGGTCCTGTGTCATGACGGGTTGCGTTCCGGTCATCTCGGGCGTTTCCAAAAAACAGCGCGCGGTGAGAGGCACTGCATCGAATGAGGCAGATACCAGCCCGAAGACCAGGTAAATCTCAGTCTGTGCAGGCGGAAAGCTGTCTCCTGGGTTCAAGGGGATAAATTCATGGGCGCCGGTGGGAAAATCGTCGCGCACGATCCTGCCTGCCGGGATGACAAACCGAAACCAACTGAAGTCGGCGTCTCTCCCCATGAGCGATGCCCGCTGGTCCAGCGTGTTTTGGGGCTTAAATCGCTCGGCGGCCCGTGCGTATATTTCCTCTTCCGGAGAGACTGACGCAGGGGATAAATCGTCCGAAGGAGCGCGGCTTGCAGCCTCATCGGCTTTCAGTCGTGCCAATTCTGGAACATGGGGGCGCACCTTCTCGATCCATCGCGCAATTTTATTCTTGTCGAGCACACGGGAGTCGGGCGGGAGCCGAACGTTCTTGTTGTGTTCTTCAAATTCGACGGCGGCATCGTAGAGAATGTGAAAATGGACGAACGCGTCTTCCCACTGTTCCAATTCCATAAGACATTGGCCCATCCGGTACACCGTGTCCGCGTAGTCCTCGTCGTTGGGGTCGAGGTTGGACACTTTCCCGAACACGGTCAGCGCGTCTTTGCACCGGCCTAGCTGCATG
>DATIQH010000510.1:0-1703 GCA_035471155.1 Nitrospiraceae bacterium
GTTACTCGACTACAGTGGCTTTACGCATACAAGGGTACCCCTTCAAGATCAATCATCAGAACGAGCCACATGTCTTACAGAAAATACCGGGCTGTTTCTAAAAAAATGGCGGGAGAACCGCTGTTGTATGCAGCCTCCCGCCAATCATGATACACCGAGGGCACTTGCTTGATAAGAATTGCCTTGCAGTGAATTACTATTCGTCTTTGGCCTTTTCCTTCAACACCATCTTCCCCTGCGCCAAACTGGCATTGAGATCATGCTCCGGCACTTTCTTATGAACCAGGTTTTGATGGCAATCGATACAGGTTGCCCCCTCTGTTTGCATCTTCTGGTGCGCTGCCTTCGCCGACGCCCCTGGGGGCTTCGTATTCTTGTGGCAGGCCCGGCACGTCATGCTGTCCCAACCCTTCAGCTTCATGCGAGCCCTGTAGGCTGCCTCCGGCCGTCGCTCGTTGAACTTTTCAATCGTAGAGTAGTCAACGGTGAACTCATCGATCAGGAATGGCACTCCATCCACCACATGCGTCCATACCGCCAGAGGGAAGTTTGCCAAGCCCTGCGGAACATGACAGTCCTTGCAGCCGGGATCCGCACCAAGCGCTCCCCAGTGCGAGGACTTTTTCAGTTCCTCATAGGGATAGGTCTCTGAATGGCAGCTTACACAGAACTCGGTCCTGGATATAGCAGCCTCGCCACCGAATACGACGACGATCGATCCGACCGCTAGAACTGCCCCAAGGAGTATGGCGCCACCAGACCACCGACCTGCCATTACTCCTCCTTGCCGATCTCGGCCGGCTTGGCATCCTTTTGGAACTCCTCATGGAACTTCGGGGTAGGTGGGCCATCAAATGTCCCCGCTAGTTTGAAGTGTTCATGCATAGCCTTGTTGTTCCGCACCATCTTCTCAAAGTCGAACGTGTACTTCTTATCGACCGTGGGGGTGAAAGGCGTGTAGGGTTTCTTAGTCCCTTTCCACCCAGAGCCCTCGTAGTTCAGGTGGCACGAGCTGCACTTCTCAATGAACTCAAACTCTTGTCCTGCTTCCGCGAGGGACTCGCGCGGCGTGACTTTTTTCGATTTTTCAAAAGCCTCGCCTGCCTTACGGTGAATCTTGCGGTAATCTGGACCGGCCCCATGGCAGGACTCGCAGCCTACACCGATCAAGAACTTGTCCGGCTCTGAAATTTCATACCCACCTTCTACCCCGAATCCAGTCACATGGCAGCCGATGCAATCCTTGTCCTTGGTAAAGTCCTTCTTCGGGTCAAGTTTTGCTTTGACCATAGCTGCATTCTTTTCCTTATTCCTGTCGGCTTTGAGCGAGTCGACAGCTTTGGCATGGGCGGTCTTGAGCCCTCTCGGATATTCCCACGGCGACCGGTAGGCGCGCTGGAGCAGCGCGGCGGCTTGCGGACCGTCGGAAATCGTCTGTTTCGCCCCATCCCAGCGGATGCTTCGCCCCAGCTTCAGCGAGAGCATTCCCAGCAGCGAGATGTTCGTCGAGCGCTGCGCCGTCTCGATATCCGACGTCGAGCGACGCTTCTGTTCGATCGCTTCGATAAAATCACGCCAGGACTCGGCGATGTTCTCCGAATCCTTCTGGCCGCTGAACTGCGGCTCCTCGTGCACGGGCGCCTGCTTTCGGCCGTTGGGGTAAAACGTCCATCCGTCGCGCCAGCCGAGGTAGAAAGTCCCTT
>DATIQH010000511.1:0-3463 GCA_035471155.1 Nitrospiraceae bacterium
GTTTCCGCACCACCACGAGATCGCCGGGAAGTATTCCGTCGTCCTTCATGGATTCTCCTTTGACGCGGAGCGCAAACGTATTCCCACCACGTAACATGCTGGGCGGAACATCGATAAGCTCGGACTGAGGGATTGGCTCAATCGGTGAACCAGCCGTCACGATCCCTGCCATGGGAACTTCCGGCAATCGGACAAGTTGATCGATCGCCACTTTCACCATTCCAGGTATGCGCCTCATTCCCGCTTCATAACGGGCTACCGACACGCGCGTAGTCCGCAACCTGTCTGCCAGTTGCTGTTGCGTCAGTCCCAATTGTTCTCGCAGTCGTTTGAGATCCACAGGCTTCATAATGTAACCAATGGTTACATATGTGCGAAGCCCCTGTCAAGCCCCACTTCTGGACTCCTAATGATGATGCAGAAAACCCAGTCTGGCGTTGAGCCTGTGCATAACTAAGTCCGCAACTCTGCAGCAGGATGGGCAATGCATGACATTGACCCAGCAAACGACAATAGACATCTACTATTTGTTGCTTCTGTTAGGTTTAACCCCTATGACCACCATATCTTGTGGTGGCGCATGAGGTTGAACCAATGCCTAATTTATAGGCAAAGACGTATATTAGCGGAGAAATTTGCGGGAAATCGATTGACGGAGAGACTTATAAACAAGGTTATCCACAGAAGCTGGGGAGAGAATTCTATGAAAATTTTTCTTGACCTTTTCAAACATATTTTCACTGTTTCTCCTCGACGGCTATTTGCGGTTAGGAAAATTCCTTACCGGATGGTTTCTCTGTCCGGCTACTTGCCTGGTCCTCATCGATCCAAACCGTAAACAGCGTATAGGCAACCGCGAGCACCACGGGACCGACAAAGATCCCGATGAGGCCGAAGGCGAGCAACCCACCGACCACGCCGGCAATGACCAGCAGCATCGGGAGATCCACCCCTTGTTTGATCAAGATAGGCCGCAAAAAATTATCGATTAAGGCGACGGGCACGGTCCACACCAGCAGTACGGTTGCCCAAGTGGCGTTGCCCGTCCAGTAGAGCCACGCCACGGCACAGAGCAGCACCGGAGTTGCGCCGACTTGCACGATCGCCAAGAGAAACATCACCGCAGTCAATGCCACGGCGAACGGCACCCCAACGATCGCAAGACCGATCCCTCCGGCCAGAGCCTGCACCAGAGCCGTCATCACCACTCCCAGCGCCACCCCGCGGATCGCCTGTCCTGCCAGGCGGATGGCCTGCTCGCCCTGATCCCCCGCAAGTCGAGAGCCGAACCGCAAGGCCATCGTAGCGGCAGACTCTCCAGTGGCATAGAGTACAGCTGAGACGATGACCATCAGAGCGATCTGGATAAGCAACCCTCCAAAACCGCCGATCTGCCCGGCCAGCCATTCCATGATCCCGCCGAGGTACGGCGAGAGTTTCGCAGCTAGTTCCTCCGGGCTCATTGAGGCGACTTCATGCCAATTCGACGTCACGGACGCGCCAACCAGAGGGAGCTTTCCAAGCCAGTCGGGAGGCGGAGGCAGCTTGAAATTGGCAAGCGAGGTCGCCCAGGCGGTGATCGCCTTGAAGTGCTCTATAAAGGCGCCGATGACGAACGCAAAAGGCAGAACGAATATCGCCAGCAACAGGAGCGTCATCACCGTCACGGCAAGCCAACGACGACCCAGCAGCCAGCGTTGGAGCGTCAGAAGAATAGGCCATGTGGCGACCACGATCATGATTGCCCACACGACCGCGCCGAGAAACGGCCACAAAATCCAGACCGAAGCGGCGATCAGAGCGAAGAGGAACACGACCGCGAGTGTGTCGCGAGTGAGATCAAATTGTCGTTCTGTCATCAAGATCTCCTCTACGCCCGATCATTGCCCTGCAGACAATATCCCTATCACGTATACAATCATAAATCCCCGATCTGCACCCAAGGAACTCGGGCAAAGTGTTTGCGGTCATAGGTGAGAATCTCTGTGAGTCCATGCTCTTTCATGTGGAAAGCGTTGTATGCGTCCACGAAATCGATGTTCGCATGGACATAGAGATCGAGGGTCATGAAGAGCAGCGACGACTCGGGACAATCCAGATTTGGCGTATTCAGAATCTTTTCAATTTTCTCGGCAATGTCCGGCTTCTCCAGCTTGTAAAAAGATTCCAATGTCCAAATGATCTCGGCAATGACCAACAGACTCGTCGCCAATCTGATCTTGCCTCGCAGGGCATCGCGAAACAGTATCTCGGCTCGCTTGGCTTTCGCCGGGTCGTCGTTGGTCAGGAAACGGAGAAACACATTGGTATCCACGAAGACACTACCCATGCCCGGCCACCTTCCTTGCTATAGTCCGCTTCACCGATTGACGAATCTTTTCAAAATCTTCCGGATGCGCAGACTGCCGAACCGAGCCTTTGAGATCAAGAATGGTTCCTTTGACAACCTTCAAGACCACCTCTTCGTCTCTCATCACGAAGAGGACTTTCTCCCCTTCTTTCACTCCCAGGCGGTCGCGAATCGCCTTGGGAATTGTGACCTGTCCCTTTCGGGTCATGGTAGATTCAAGCATTCTTACCTCCATCTATTTGGTAGTACATCGTAATTTTAGTACTACTTATTGAGTGAGTCAATCTCTCCCGATCTATCCTCTGCCGACTCACACTCGGTCAAGGAGGAGCAGGAGACCTTTTCAGCGTCCTGCTACCACTCACACAGATCAAGGCACAAGATGCGCTGCGCCGCTTTGATCGCTCCACAACCGCTGAACGACTGCGTCGACTTGGTCTGTTCGACTCTCTGAAGCTGGATTTAGTTCGTATCAGTTGAAGGCAGAGAATTGAAGCGGCCACTACCGAACACTTGAAACCCGCGCGGTCAAAAAAAGAGGGCCACTTGCGTGGCCCTCTTGAAGAGCAACTGCGTGGCTTGTTCACTTCATCAACATCACTTCGGTCGCCTTCACCACCGCTGTCACCTGATCGCCTTGCTTCAAACCCATTTCATCGATGGCTTCACGCGTGATTGCTGCGCCGAGATGGAATTGCCCCGTTTTAACTGTCACCAGACCCATCGCTTCGCCCTTTTGAACCGATTCGACCTGACCCGCAAAACGGTTCCGGGCGCTCAACGTGACTTGGCCTCCGCCCTTCATGAGCATGACCTCGGTGGATTTGATGACGGCCGTGACCTGGTCGTTTTGTTTCAAGCTCAACTCTTCTACACCTTGATTGGTGACAGCCGCTACGATCTTTGTTCCCTGCGCATCGAGGGTGACAAGACACATCGCCTCACCGGACTTGATACTCGAGACCCGCCTCTGAATTTTATTTCTTGCGCTGATAGCCATTTGCTCTCTCCTTCCTTGTTCGTGCAGATGTGGCATCACTCAACAACTTACAACTAAGGAGGCCGCGACGTAGGTGCTTCGCAGCTCTTGTGCGATTAAAACTACATCCGGTC
>DATIQH010000512.1:0-21782 GCA_035471155.1 Nitrospiraceae bacterium
GACACCGTTCGATCTGTGGTCTCTTCAAGGAGAACTTGCGCCGCCTTTTGAATCTGTCGCTGAGAAGCGGTGGGTGAAGGAAAATAAGGCGAGTCCCTATACCTTCGCGGAAAAGATTCCTGTCAATCTCATCCTCGCGCCTGGAGTAGCGGACCGCTAGGCTCCAATTTAGCAGGCCATGAATGTTTGCGGAGAGTCGCACCCAAGAGAGATGACGGCCAAGATGGCAACGTCATCTTTCTTGGGACAAATTCCTACCTCTTTCTCCAAGTATCCTCGCTGGTTCGCTGTATTAGCGTGAATGCCCCGAAAGCAACGTTCACGCTCTGGCGTCGAGGTCTAGCATGGAAACGCATATTGGGTTAGACGTAGGCGGTGGAATAACTCTGTCGGCACGCCGGACGCTGGCCTGCAGATCTAGGACAACAGGCGTAGATCCCGCCGGATGCTCAAAAAGTTCGTCCAGCAAGGCCGCAGCGAGTGAAGTTCGGAGGCGTACCCTCTGGGGTACGTTGAGGATCTGAACGATGCGAGAACGATGCTGGCGGACTTTTTCAGCATCCGATTAGTCGAATACCACGGTTTTTCTGCCGTACACTAAGACCCGTCGTTCAATATGGCGACGGACGGCTCGGGCCAGCACAATCTCTTCGAGGTCCCGCCCCTTTCTTACCAGATCATCGACAGTATCTCGGTGGCCCACACGCATGACATCCTGCTCGATGATGGGCCCCTCATCCAGATCTTCCGTGGCGTAGTGCGCCGTGGCGCCTATAATCTTTACACCCCGATCATAGGCTTGCCGGTAGGGATTGGCTCCGATGAACGCGGGCAGAAAGGAGTGATGGATATTGATGACCGGACAGCCGACCTGTGAAAGAAATGTGCCGCTAAGGATCTGCATGTAGCGGGCCATGACTACGAGCTCGATACGATGTTCCTTTAGCAGGGAGAGGACTTGCTGTTCCTGCTGCGGCTTGGTCTCCTTAGTCACGGGATAGACGGAGAAGGGAATCTTAAACAGCTCGGCCCAGCCGGCGCAGGTGTCATGATTGGAAATGATCACGGGAATATCGATCTGCAATTCGTCGCGTTTGTGCCGTTGGAGCAGATCCGCCAGACAGTGGTCCTGTTTCGAGACCAACATCGCGACCCTCGTTCGGCGAGTTGAAGGGCGAACCTCGTAGCGCATGTCGAAGGTCTTTGCGACCGGAGCGAAGGCGGCAGCGACCTCATCGGGCGGAATCTGCAACCCTTCGGCGGCGAACTCCATGCGCATGAGAAACTCGTTCGTCTCTTCATCTGTATGATGATCTGAGTCGAGAATGTTTCCGCCAAAGTCGTGAATGAAGCCCGAGACCCGGGCCACAATGCCCCTGCGATCCTTGCAATGGATCAGAAGGACGACAGATTCTTTTCGGTGTGCCATCATCGTAGGCCTACCTTTCCGATGAGAGTAGTTTCTTGAAGTGTAACAGGCGAGCAACAATATCGGTGGGAAATGGCGCTACGAATTATAGGAACATTGTTGGCGCGCGCAGGAGCACCAATAATCAGACGGATGCTCAAAAAGGCGACCTTCTCACCCGCCCCCCCCTGGCGCGCCAAGACGCGCCTTGTCCCAAGCAAGGCCGCAGCGAGCAATCGCTTTATTTGGGGTGGCTGGGATGATTCCAACTGCGCGCGTCCAACGAAGGCCTTCTGAGGCCGCGCGTTGCGCGAACAAGGGGATCGTCCCAGCTACCCCATCCTCTCTTTTCAGCATCCGTCTAGGAGACGATGTGGCCTACGAGATCGTACAGAGCTGCGTCAGTGATCTCGACCTTGACGAGTTCCCCTGCTGTGGCGGCCCCATCGTTGATATAGACGACTCCGTCGATTTCGGGAGCCAGTCCTTCATGGCGTCCCTCGAGCAGTAACTCTGTCTCTTCGGAGACTCCTTCGACCAAGACTTCCATCACGGAGCCGATACGGGCCTGGCCTCGTGCCGCTGCAATCTCTTCCTGCACAGTTAAGATGTCATTCCGCCGCTCGTCCATGACTGATCGCTCGATCTTGTCATCGAGTCCGACGGCCGGCGTGTCCTCCTCATCCGAATACAAAAACACCTCAACCCGATCGAACTGGGCCTCTTCTACGTAGTTCCTCAACTCGTCGAACGCCTGTTCCGTCTCTCCCGGAAACCCCACGATAAAGGCTGTACGAAAGGTCACGCCGGGAATGCGCGTCCTGATCCGATCGACGAGAGAGGTGATGGCTGCGCGATCACCCAGCCGATGCATCCGCTTGAGCATTCGATCGTTGATGTGTTGGAGCGGCATGTCGATATACTTGGTAATCTTTTCTTCGCCTGCATAGAGATCCAACAACTCATCCGATACTTGCTGCGGGTAGAGGTAGAACGGCCTGATCCAGCGCAAGTTTTTTACCTTGACCAACTCACGGAGCAGCGTGACGAGGCCGTGGCGCAGACTAAGATCGACGCCATAATTCACTGTGTCCTGGGAAATGAGGTTGATCTCTTTCACTCCTTCAGCGGCGAGGCGAGTGGCTTCAGCTACGATCGATTCTACCGGGCGGCTGCGTTGCTTGCCCCGCATCAGAGGGATCGCACAGAACGCGCAATTCCGGTTGCAGCCTTCGGCGATTTTCACATAGGCACTGTGGGCTTTCCCAAGGCGGAGACGCGGGGCGTCTGCGTCGTAGAGATAGGGGGGCTCGCTGATCCAGAGCCGTTGCTGGCGTTTCTTTTGCGCCAGCAGGTCCCGGCAAATCTCCGCGATCTTTCCGAACTCGCCGGTCCCCACCACGCCGTCGAGTTCCGGCAATTGCTTGAGCAGGTCTCCTTGATACCGTTGCGCCAGACAGCCCGCGGCAATCAACACTCGGCAGGACCCTGTTTCTTTGAGCTTGCCATGCGCGATAATCGTATCGATCGACTCCTGTTTGGCCTCTTCGATGAAGCCGCAGGTATTGATGATGACCACTTCGGCTTTCTTCGGGTCATCGGTCAGGGCAAACCCGTCCGTCACCAAGGTCCCCAGCATGATTTCGGAATCGACCTGGTTTTTCGAGCAACCCAGATTCACGAAACCTATGGTGGTTTTCTTGCTGTTTGGGCGAGAGGGAACGATCAATCGCGAAGACATGGGCAGCAGTCTACGGGACGGTTCAAAAGTCTGTCAAACTTACGACCAAGGGGGGGGCGCTTCCTGACTACGCGCCTCCAACGAGCAGAGTCTGACCGACATGCTTTGATAGAGAATTCTCTCTGTTCCTCAATTCCAAGGCACGTTCCCATGGATCCCCCACTGCGCGCATCGAGCGACCACCGCTTTATCGTGGGGGCTCTGCGAGCAAGGGGATTCATGGGAACGTGCCTTGCCCTCCTCTCGCCTCTTATGGCATCATGCCCCCCTCTTGGAGACAGGGATGGAGCATTTGCTCGAATATGCCGGTTCTGTGCATATCTATCTTGGACCCTATCGCGGGAATCCTATCTCTTTGTATTTGAAGCGGACCGAGACCGGGTGTCAGATCGGCCCTAAAGTCTATCCGTGGAATGACGTCGTGGGGAGTGGTGAAACGCCGAACAAGGCGGCCGCAGACTTCGAAGAGAAATGGAAAGCCAAAGGTCTCTCGGCAGATATGTATTCCGGCCCCTCATGGGAAGGGGGCATCAAGCCGGAGAAACCTGCTCCTCCCAAGCCACCCGCTGCTCCCAAACCGGCGGTATCCAATGCGACCTCAGCGTCGACGAGCCCACCTGCCGCTACGCCTGTTGATAGGACAGCGGCTTCGGACCCAGCTTTGGCGGCTCAGCCTGCGGACAAATCGAACTAATCTCCCACGATACAATTCTAAAGTATACGTTTTGGAAGGTGGTCTTCAGAGGCGGAGCTGGCTAGCTTGCTGTGCTTCAGGCCGTATCCTAGGTAGACCACAACGCCGATAACGGTCCATACGGCGAATCTGATCCAGGTCAGCCATGGGAGAAAGCTCATGAGGCCGAAGCAGGCCAGCATGCCAAGAATGGGAACGACCGGCATAAATGGAAGCCGGAATGGGCGGCGCTGGTTAGGTTTTGTGTAGCGCAAGATCACGACACCGATACAGACCAGGACAAAAGCAAAGAGGGTGCCGATGTTCGTCATGTCCGCCGCATCGCCGATGGGAATGAGGGCAGCGAGTGTCGCGACCCCGATGCCGGTGAGAATGGTGGCATAGTGAGGCGTGCCATAGCGTGGATGCACGGTTGACAGCCAGGGGCTCAAGAGGTGATCGCGCGACATGGCAAAGAATACTCGAATCTGACCCAGCATCATCACGACGAGCACGCTGGTAATACCGGCGACAGCCCCAATTGCCACAATCGCTGCTCCCCACTTGAAGCCCACCTTATTCAGGGCATCGGCCACCGGGGCGTGGATGTCGATCTGTGACACGGGCACCAGGCCGGTCAGGACGGCAGCTACGGCAATATAGAGGACGGTGCAGACGCTGAGCGAGGCGATGATTCCGATCGGCAGATCCCGCTGAGGGTTTTTGGCTTCTTCGGCGGTCGTCGAGATGGCGTCAAATCCGATGTAGGCGAAGAAGACAATCGCAGCAGCGGCGCCGACCCCGGCAAATCCCTGCGGCAGGAAAGGCGTCCAATTATCGCTATTTACGGCCGGCGTTCCCACAGCAATGAAAAAGAGGATGATCACGAGCTTCAAGCACACGATGATACCGGTTGCGCGAGCGCTTTCTTTGATCCCGATGACGAGAATCACAGTAACCAGTAACACGATAATGGCGGCAGGAAAATTTGCCACGCCCCCGTCAGGGCCACCAGGTGGGTGTGTCGCCCAGTGCGGCAATTCGATTCCGGCCAGCCTGAGCAGGTTATTGAAATAACCGGACCAGCCGATGGCGACGGCAACACAGGCTACACCGTATTCGAGAATGAGGTTCCAGCCGGTGATCCAGGCCAGGAATTCTCCCAGCGTGGCATAGGAGTAGGTATAGGCAGAGCCGGCCACAGGAATCATGGTGGAAAACTCTGCGTAGCAGAGTGCTGCGAAGGCACAGGTCAAGCCCGAGAGCACAAAGGACAGAATGATTCCAGGTCCTGCGCCTGGCCGGTGGGCATCGCCGACGATGGCGGTGCCGATCAGGACAAATATGCCCGTACCGATAATCGCCCCGATGCCGAGCGCGGTCAGATCCCAGGCCGTGAGGGTTTTTTTTAAGCGATGATGGGGATGGTCTGCGTCCGCGAGGATCTGTTCAATGGACTTGGTTCTGAAGAGTCGGCTGATCACCGTACCTCCTCAGCCTGCGGGGGCAGCGAAGGGCGCCGTAAGATCAATGAGGTTCCGTTCCATATGGGGTCAAGTATAGCAGGCCATTTCCACTCGTCGCGTATGGCTCGGTTTTGCTTTTCACGGTTCGACGGGTTCACCGTCCTGTGCCACGGTCTGTCGCGCGGGCGGCGCGTAAAAAAGCTTCGAACAATCGCCGGTGGAGAGGGTGCCGGTCGAAGAGAAACTCCGGATGCCACTGGATACCGAGAAAGAATCGGTTGGCTGGAGATTCGATCGCTTCCACGATACCATCGGGGGCCAAAGCGCTGGCGATCAATGATGGCGCGACAGTTTTGACCGATTGATGATGGGAGCTATTCACCCGCATCGAGACCGATCGTACGATGCGGCGAAGCAGGCTGCCCGGTTCGACTGCGACGGTGTGGCTCAGATTCGTCGCTGGAGTTTGTTGCCGATGTTGGAGCGCGGTAAAGACTTGTGATGCAATATCCTGAAATAGATTGCCGCCGCAGGCGACATTCATGGCCTGCATGCCTCCGCAGATGGCGAGCAGCGGGACATCAGCCTGCTGTGACAGATGGACCATATCCAGTTCAAAATTGGCGCGACGTTCGCTCACGATGTTGAAGGGGTAGCGCTGACGTTCACCGTACAATGACGGTGGAAGGTCCGGCCCGCTTCCAGTGAGGAGAAGTCCGTCGATCTGCCGGAGGAGGCGCCGTCTCGTGGTCCGGTCTGCATGGAGTGGAAGGACCAGCGGGACGCCGCCAAGTTCTTCGATGGCACGAATGTATCGCGCGCGCAAAAAATAGGTGGGCTCGCTCCCACCCCATTCTTTCCGATCACCGGCATTGAAGTCTGGTGTGACTCCGATGATCGGTTTCATCGGCTAGCGGATAGGTTCTTGCGCAGGGGCCTGTGCCGATGTATCACTCGAATCGGCAACTCCTAGGAAACGAATGGGCCGATTGCCTTCTAGGTGGTCGGGGGTAATGATGTAGGTGCCGTAGACGCTCGTAACCCAAATGTTTTTGGCCACCTGTTCATTCCCGCCGGAAAATGCATAGGCAAGTCCTCCGACAACGCCGCCACAGATGGCGAATGCCGCCTTCAATGGAAAATACAGCAAGGTAGAGGCGCCGGCAGCGACCTGCATGCCCGCGCTTGACGTGTCTCCGCCTTCGGTGCTCACGCTTGAGGGGGAGCCTCCACTTGTTTGACTCCATGCCGCCGGCGCCATTGTGACGGCGCACAGGACAAGAAGCAGGAAGATTGCCACCAGTTTGAAGCTGGAAGTTTTACTTGGGTGGTTTGATGAAGACAAGTATGTGTTCACAGATCCTCCTCTTTCTTCACAGAGCGAGCTGAGCGGCATGGTGGGTTCCAGGGCGCTCTCGTCTGACGCAATTGGTAGTGCGGTTATAACAAATTCAACTCTACTTGCAAACCCCCTGCCGCGTCCGCGTGGGCGGTCTTTAAGGAGCAATCACATCTCTCACTGTTCTCACTATGAGGTCCAGTTCAGATGCAACATACGACGTGATGAAGTTCGTCCGTTCGATGACGGCATCTCTGACCTCAGCGATCCCTAGATCGTCTGAGAGACACTGGTTCTCTTGAGTGATGCCGGACTGCAACGCCAGGTCCAGCTTGCACCAACAGACGGCTTGTGTAAATAGCTCAAGGGCTCGCTCTTGATGAGAGAGACGCTCTTCGTCTGCAAGATCGACTAGGGCAAGACTCAACCAGCGGGGAAAATCGATGTCGGCGCTGAGGCTATCGATCTGGCCCTGGGTGATCACGACGGACACATGGATTCCGCCCTTCCAGCTCCGTTTCTTGACGTTAAAGACACAGGAGTAGGTGAAGGGTCTTCCCTCCACTGGCTGCGGTCCGACAAATAGCGTCACACGGAACTGGGAAGGCTCTGGTGCATGCGTTACTGCCATGGTGCGCATTGTAGCATGACCACCGATCTCAACGGTCATCTCATTGACGGCTCGACAATGCGACGATAAGATGCCCCCTGCCATGACCACAGCCATCAATGAGCGTGTCAGCGAGATTCAGCAGGCCCTGCGCGATGGCAAGATCGATGGCTGGCTCTTCTACGATTTTCGCGGGAGCGACCCTCTCGCCTATCGCATACTCCAACTCGACCCAACACTCCATGTGACGCGCCGATGGTACTACTGGATTCCAGCGGAGGGGGTTCCTGTCAAGTTGTTGCATCGCATCGAGCCGCATGTGCTGGATGCATTGCCAGGCCAGGCCGACCACTATGTGTCGTGGGAGCAGCAACGGCAGATTCTTGCGCGCCTGCTCGTCGGCGGCCTCCGTGTCGCGATGCAGTATTCCGCTCTGAACGCGGTTCCCTATGTGTCGCGTGTGGATGCCGGCACGATCGAGTTGATCAGAAGTTACAACGTCGAGGTGGTGAGTTCGGCTGATTTGATCCAGACGTTTGAGGCGCGCTGGACGGATCGGCAACTTGAGTCGCACCAGTTTGCCGCCACAGCGTTGCGGCGCATTGTTGACGAGACGTTTAGCCATGCGCATGAGGCGATCACGCAGGGGCAGAGTCTCACGGAGTACGGAGTGCAGCAGTTTATTTTAACTCGTATCCGTGAGGCGGGGATGGTCACGTCGAGCGCGCCGATCGCCGCCGTCAACGCCCACAGCGCTGATCCTCACTATGGTCCGACAGAAACAGGATCATCTGAAGTCACTCGTGACGTGTTGCTCTTAATCGATCTCTGGGCTAAACGAAAGGAGCCTGGTTCAGTCTATGCCGATATCACCTGGACCGGCTATGCCGGTCAGACCATTCCGGTGAAACACCGCGAGGTTTTCGATGTGGTCCGGAAGGGACGAGATGCTGCCTTGGCCTTCGTCCAGACAGAAATAGCGGCCGGCCACCGCCCATTCGGTTGGGAAGTCGACGATGTTTGCCGGCGGGCTATCCAGCATAGCGGCTACGGCGATCAATTCGTCCATCGCACGGGCCATTCGATCGGCGAAGAAGTTCATGGCAACGGGGCGAACATCGACGGTTTGGAGACGCAGGACACCCGCCGTCTAATCCCAAGGACCTGCTTTTCTATCGAACCAGGAGTCTACTTGCCCGGCGAGTTTGGGATCAGGAGTGAACTGGACGTCTATCTTGCTGAGCGTGAGGCTTTGGTATTCGGCTTGCCGTTGCAGAGTGAGATTGTACCGCTCTTTTAGCTCCCCCCTTCCTTGACAGTGCCTCCTAGTGGCCTATAGAGTTTCAAGTATTACAAGCTAGATCGACATCGATTGGCTGGGAAGAAGGTAAAAGGAATCACGCCATGTTCGGTACCATGGGGATCTCAGAACTCATCATTATCCTCGTCATTGTCCTCATCATTTTCGGGGCGGGGAAGCTTCCACAAATCGGTGAAGGGGTCGGCAAAGCGCTCAGAGGGTTCAAGAAAGAAGTCAATGATATCCCTCCATCGGATGCGGCGCCATCCGAAACAAATCAATCGGCATCCACGCAGGCTCAATCTATGCCCCAGACTGGAGCGGCCCCGGCCGCTCTGAAGCCTACGGCACCCTATACACCCGGGCCTGAACTGACTCCGGGGACCACTGCCGCTTTGATGCATAAGATGGCTGCCGCTCCCCAGCCGGCTCGGCTATCGACCACCACGACAGCACAGCCAGTCTCAGCCCACTCGGCCGGACAGGGTCAGCAACCTCTTACCATGGAGGAACGAGCGGCGGCCCCCGCGCCGATCGTACGGGCGCAGTACCCGCCGCTTCCCGTGGGAGCCCAGACAAAACCTCTGGCTAAACGCCCCTCGGCCATTGTCAACAAGGACGCCGTGGCCCGTGTGCAGGCGCAGCAGGCGGCGATGAAGACGAAGGCCGCGCAGCCGACCGGCATTTCCCCCGGGGATATGCAGAGTTTGGGAGAAGGGCTGGGGGATGCGTTGCGGACGTTCAAGCAGGCTGTTGCCGATGTTCGCAATTCGGTTGATCCAGAGATTCGGACCATCCAAGCCGAGATGGATTCTGCTCAGAAGGAGTTTCAGCAATCCATCGAAGCGGCTAAAGACCTTCCTGCCTTGCATGAAGAACCGCCGAAACAAGCGTGATCCGGGTCGCGGCCCTCATCACCCTGATCGATGCCGGTTTCCTGCTCTGTCGTAGGTCATCTCGCACCATCGTGTGCGCAGTCGTCTTGTCAGTTCTCTGTCTCACCGGTTGTGCCGAAGACTCTCCCCCTCCATCGAAAGAACGTACAATCTCACTCTTGTTGCAGTTGGTTCGTGATCAGGCGCCGGAGATGCGGCGGACGGCTGCAGAATCTCTTGGCAAGGTCGGCGACCCACGAGCTGTGGATTCCATGCTCTCTCTCAAGCACGATCCGGCAGCAATAGTTCGCGAAGCATCGCTGCTGGCCATGGGGCGATTGAACCCCACGGCGAATGAAGGCGTGGTTGCTTTGTTAGCGCAAGCGCTGGAGGATCCTGTTGAATCGGTTCGGCAGGCGGCGGTGGTAGCAATCGGTGAGATCCAGCCAGACTCTCGATTATTGGAGCCTGTCGCAGGAAGACTACGATCTCCGGATATCGCGATTAGGAGAGCGGCAATTCAGGCATTGTTACAAGTCGACTCAAGCCAATGGATTCCTGCCCTCATTGCAGTTGGGCATGATTCTGATGCGGAGGTTCGTCAGGGGATTGTGGCGGCGGTGGGTGAATGGGGAGGGGCGGCAGCCTCCCCTTGGATCAGACAGCGTTTATCCGAAGATCCCTCGCCCGGGGTGCGGGCAGAGGCGGCCTATCGTTTGGGAATACTCGGCGACCCTGAGGCGAAGGCCGCGCTCAGCACGGCGATTGCGAAGGATCCAGATAGTGGGGTGCGCCGCTGGGCGAAACGAGGGACTTAAACTACCTCGCGCGAACGATTCAATGCCTCAACGAGCTCTATCAGCTCTTTTCTCGCTTTTTCATCGATAGTGGTAAACTGGACACCCATCCCTGGAAACAGCAAATGCCGTTCAGGTCTATTCCGGGTCCAAGCGACTTTCGCTTTGGCCTTGAGCTTTTCCCAAGGACGATCGGGCAATGCAAACTCAACGGACAGTTCGGTTCCAGGAGCCAGCGGGGTGCTGCTCTCGATGAACAACCCGCCCGCGCCAATGCCGCCTGTCAAGCTGTCGAACTGTTTGCCCTCCGGGGTCGTGTAGCGAACCTTCAAGGCAAGCGGAGCTCTCGGGTGAGCGCGCGCATGGGCGAATCGCACATCGTCGTCGCTGGACAGGATCTGTTCGATGACCGTTCCCCACGGTAGGCCACCGAGCAGTTCTCCCGTGGCACTGTGAAGCGTGATCACTTCCTGGTCGGCATTCATCTCGAGGGTTTTACCCTCATGTCCTTCCGTTGTCATCACAGGAAGCTTCATGGTCAGATCCTTGTGGTCGTGCACGTGGGACGATTCAACTGCAGATGGATACTCACTAGACCGGCTGCCCGACGGTCTGAAGGGATTTCACCAATTCGAGCACGCGATTACGGATATCGGGATTAATCTCCGTAAAGCGTACTCCCGGGAGTACGCTTTACGGAGATTAATCCCGATATCCGTAATCGCGTGCTCGAATTGGTGAAATCCCTTCAGACCGTCGGGCAGCCGGTCTAGTGAGTATCCATCTGCAGTTGAATCGTCCCACGTGCACGACCACAAGGATCTGACCATGAAGCTTCCTGTGATGACAACGGAAGGACATGAGGGTAAAACCCTCGAGATGAATGCCGACCAGGAAGTGATCACGCTTCACAGTGCCACGGGAGAACTGCTCGGTGGCCTACCGTGGGGAACGGTCATCGAACAGATCCTGTCCAGCGACGACGATGTGCGATTCGCCCATGCGCGCGCTCACCCGAGAGCTCCGCTTGCCTTGAAGGTTCGCTACACGACCCCGGAGGGCAAACAGTTCGACAGCTTGACAGGCGGCATTGGCGCGGGCGGGTTGTTCATCGAGAGCAGCACCCCGCTGGCTCCTGGAACCGAACTGTCCGTTGAGTTTGCATTGCCCGATCGTCCTTGGGAAAAGCTCAAGGCCAAAGCGAAAGTCGCTTGGACCCGGAATAGACCTGAACGGCATTTGCTGTTTCCAGGGATGGGTGTCCAGTTTACCACTATCGATGAAAAAGCGAGAAAAGAGCTGATAGAGCTCGTTGAGGCATTGAATCGTTCGCGCGAGGTAGTTTAAGTCCCTCGTTTCGCCCAGCGGCGCACCCCACTATCTGGATCCTTCGCAATCGCCGTGCTGAGCGCGGCCTTCGCCTCAGGGTCGCCGAGTATTCCCAAACGATAGGCCGCCTCTGCCCGCACCCCGGGCGAGGGATCTTCGGATAAACGCTGTCTGATCCAAGGGGAGGCTGCCGCCCCTCCCCATTCACCCACCGCCGCCACAATCCCCTGACGAACCTCCGCATCAGAATCATGCCCAACTGCAATGAGGGCAGGAATCCATTGGCTTGAGTCGACTTGTAACAATGCCTGAATTGCCGCTCTCCTAATCGCGATATCCGGAGATCGTAGTCTTCCTGCGACAGGCTCCAATAATCGAGAGTCTGGCTGGATCTCACCGATTGCTACCACCGCCGCCTGCCGAACCGATTCAACAGGATCCTCCAGCGCTTGCGCTAACAAAGCAACCACGCCTTCATTCGCCGTGGGGTTCAATCGCCCCATGGCCAGCAGCGATGCTTCGCGAACTATTGCTGCCGGATCGTGCTTGAGAGAGAGCATGGAATCCACAGCTCGTGGGTCGCCGACCTTGCCAAGAGATTCTGCAGCCGTCCGCCGCATCTCCGGCGCCTGATCACGAACCAACTGCAACAAGAGTGAGATTGTACGTTCTTTCGATGGAGGGGGAGAGTCTTCGGCACAACCGGTGAGACAGAGAACTGACAAGACGACTGCGCACACGATGGTGCGAGATGACCTACGACAGAGCAGGAAACCGGCATCGATCAGGGTGATGAGGGCCGCGACCCGGATCACGCTTGTTTCGGCGGTTCTTCATGCAAGGCAGGAAGGTCTTTAGCCGCTTCGATGGATTGCTGAAACTCCTTCTGAGCAGAATCCATCTCGGCTTGGATGGTCCGAATCTCTGGATCAACCGAATTGCGAACATCGGCAACAGCCTGCTTGAACGTCCGCAACGCATCCCCCAGCCCTTCTCCCAAACTCTGCATATCCCCGGGGGAAATGCCGGTCGGCTGCGCGGCCTTCGTCTTCATCGCCGCCTGCTGCGCCTGCACACGGGCCACGGCGTCCTTGTTGACAATGGCCGAGGGGCGTTTAGCCAGAGGTTTTGTCTGGGCTCCCACGGGAAGCGGCGGGTACTGCGCCCGTACGATCGGCGCGGGGGCCGCCGCTCGTTCCTCCATGGTAAGAGGTTGCTGACCCTGTCCGGCCGAGTGGGCTGAGACTGGCTGTGCTGTCGTGGTGGTCGATAGCCGAGCCGGCTGGGGAGCGGCAGCCATCTTATGCATCAAAGCGGCAGTGGTCCCCGGAGTCAGTTCAGGCCCGGGTGTATAGGGTGCCGTAGGCTTCAGAGCGGCCGGGGCCGCTCCAGTCTGGGGCATAGATTGAGCCTGCGTGGATGCCGATTGATTTGTTTCGGATGGCGCCGCATCCGATGGAGGGATATCATTGACTTCTTTCTTGAACCCTCTGAGCGCTTTGCCGACCCCTTCACCGATTTGTGGAAGCTTCCCCGCCCCGAAAATGATGAGGACAATGACGAGGATAATGATGAGTTCTGAGATCCCCATGGTACCGAACATGGCGTGATTCCTTTTACCTTCTTCCCAGCCAATCGATGTCGATCTAGCTTGTAATACTTGAAACTCTATAGGCCACTAGGAGGCACTGTCAAGGAAGGGGGGAGCTAAAAGAGCGGTACAATCTCACTCTGCAACGGCAAGCCGAATACCAAAGCCTCACGCTCAGCAAGATAGACGTCCAGTTCACTCCTGATCCCAAACTCGCCGGGCAAGTAGACTCCTGGTTCGATAGAAAAGCAGGTCCTTGGGATTAGACGGCGGGTGTCCTGCGTCTCCAAACCGTCGATGTTCGCCCCGTTGCCATGAACTTCTTCGCCGATCGAATGGCCCGTGCGATGGACGAATTGATCGCCGTAGCCGCTATGCTGGATAGCCCGCCGGCAAACATCGTCGACTTCCCAACCGAATGGGCGGTGGCCGGCCGCTATTTCTGTCTGGACGAAGGCCAAGGCAGCATCTCGTCCCTTCCGGACCACATCGAAAACCTCGCGGTGTTTCACCGGAATGGTCTGACCGGCATAGCCGGTCCAGGTGATATCGGCATAGACTGAACCAGGCTCCTTTCGTTTAGCCCAGAGATCGATTAAGAGCAACACGTCACGAGTGACTTCAGATGATCCTGTTTCTGTCGGACCATAGTGAGGATCAGCGCTGTGGGCGTTGACGGCGGCGATCGGCGCGCTCGACGTGACCATCCCCGCCTCACGGATACGAGTTAAAATAAACTGCTGCACTCCGTACTCCGTGAGACTCTGCCCCTGCGTGATCGCCTCATGCGCATGGCTAAACGTCTCGTCAACAATGCGCCGCAACGCTGTGGCGGCAAACTGGTGCGACTCAAGTTGCCGATCCGTCCAGCGCGCCTCAAACGTCTGGATCAAATCAGCCGAACTCACCACCTCGACGTTGTAACTTCTGATCAACTCGATCGTGCCGGCATCCACACGCGACACATAGGGAACCGCGTTCAGAGCGGAATACTGCATCGCGACACGGAGGCCGCCGACGAGCAGGCGCGCAAGAATCTGCCGTTGCTGCTCCCACGACACATAGTGGTCGGCCTGGCCTGGCAATGCATCCAGCACATGCGGCTCGATGCGATGCAACAACTTGACAGGAACCCCCTCCGCTGGAATCCAGTAGTACCATCGGCGCGTCACATGGAGTGTTGGGTCGAGTTGGAGTATGCGATAGGCGAGAGGGTCGCTCCCGCGAAAATCGTAGAAGAGCCAGCCATCGATCTTGCCATCGCGCAGGGCCTGCTGAATCTCGCTGACACGCTCATTGATGGCTGTGGTCATGGCAGGGGGCATCTTATCGTCGCATTGTCGAGCCGTCAATGAGATGACCGTTGAGATCGGTGGTCATGCTACAATGCGCACCATGGCAGTAACGCATGCACCAGAGCCTTCCCAGTTCCGTGTGACGCTATTTGTCGGACCGCAGCCAGTGGAGGGAAGACCCTTCACCTACTCCTGTGTCTTTAACGTCAAGAAACGGAGCTGGAAGGGCGGAATCCATGTGTCCGTCGTGATCACCCAGGGCCAGATCGATAGCCTCAGCGCCGACATCGATTTTCCCCGCTGGTTGAGTCTTGCCCTAGTCGATCTTGCAGACGAAGAGCGTCTCTCTCATCAAGAGCGAGCCCTTGAGCTATTTACACAAGCCGTCTGTTGGTGCAAGCTGGACCTGGCGTTGCAGTCCGGCATCACTCAAGAGAACCAGTGTCTCTCAGACGATCTAGGGATCGCTGAGGTCAGAGATGCCGTCATCGAACGGACGAACTTCATCACGTCGTATGTTGCATCTGAACTGGACCTCATAGTGAGAACAGTGAGAGATGTGATTGCTCCTTAAAGACCGCCCACGCGGACGCGGCAGGGGGTTTGCAAGTAGAGTTGAATTTGTTATAACCGCACTACCAATTGCGTCAGACGAGAGCGCCCTGGAACCCACCATGCCGCTCAGCTCGCTCTGTGAAGAAAGAGGAGGATCTGTGAACACATACTTGTCTTCATCAAACCACCCAAGTAAAACTTCCAGCTTCAAACTGGTGGCAATCTTCCTGCTTCTTGTCCTGTGCGCCGTCACAATGGCGCCGGCGGCATGGAGTCAAACAAGTGGAGGCTCCCCCTCAAGCGTGAGCACCGAAGGCGGAGACACGTCAAGCGCGGGCATGCAGGTCGCTGCCGGCGCCTCTACCTTGCTGTATTTTCCATTGAAGGCGGCATTCGCCATCTGTGGCGGCGTTGTCGGAGGACTTGCCTATGCATTTTCCGGCGGGAATGAACAGGTGGCCAAAAACATTTGGGTTACGAGCGTCTACGGCACCTACATCATTACCCCCGACCACCTAGAAGGCAATCGGCCCATTCGTTTCCTAGGAGTTGCCGATTCGAGTGATACATCGGCACAGGCCCCTGCGCAAGAACCTATCCGCTAGCCGATGAAACCGATCATCGGAGTCACACCAGACTTCAATGCCGGTGATCGGAAAGAATGGGGTGGGAGCGAGCCCACCTATTTTTTGCGCGCGCGATACATTCGTGCCATCGAAGAACTTGGCGGCGTCCCGCTGGTCCTTCCACTCCATGCAGACCGGACCACGAGACGGCGCCTCCTCCGGCAGATCGACGGACTTCTCCTCACTGGAAGCGGGCCGGACCTTCCACCGTCATTGTACGGTGAACGTCAGCGCTACCCCTTCAACATCGTGAGCGAACGTCGCGCCAATTTTGAACTGGATATGGTCCATCTGTCACAGCAGGCTGATGTCCCGCTGCTCGCCATCTGCGGAGGCATGCAGGCCATGAATGTCGCCTGCGGCGGCAATCTATTTCAGGATATTGCATCACAAGTCTTTACCGCGCTCCAACATCGGCAACAAACTCCAGCGACGAATCTGAGCCACACCGTCGCAGTCGAACCGGGCAGCCTGCTTCGCCGCATCGTACGATCGGTCTCGATGCGGGTGAATAGCTCCCATCATCAATCGGTCAAAACTGTCGCGCCATCATTGATCGCCAGCGCTTTGGCCCCCGATGGTATCGTGGAAGCGATCGAATCTCCAGCCAACCGATTCTTTCTCGGTATCCAGTGGCATCCGGAGTTTCTCTTCGACCGGCACCCTCTCCACCGGCGATTGTTCGAAGCTTTTTTACGCGCCGCCCGCGCGACAGACCGTGGCACAGGACGGTGAACCCGTCGAACCGTGAAAAGCAAAACCGAGCCATACGCGACGAGTGGAAATGGCCTGCTATACTTGACCCCATATGGAACGGAACCTCATTGATCTTACGGCGCCCTTCGCTGCCCCCGCAGGCTGAGGAGGTACGGTGATCAGCCGACTCTTCAGAACCAAGTCCATTGAACAGATCCTCGCGGACGCAGACCATCCCCATCATCGCTTAAAAAAAACCCTCACGGCCTGGGATCTGACCGCGCTCGGCATCGGGGCGATTATCGGTACGGGCATATTTGTCCTGATCGGCACCGCCATCGTCGGCGATGCCCACCGGCCAGGCGCAGGACCTGGAATCATTCTGTCCTTTGTGCTCTCGGGCTTGACCTGTGCCTTCGCAGCACTCTGCTACGCAGAGTTTTCCACCATGATTCCTGTGGCCGGCTCTGCCTATACCTACTCCTATGCCACGCTGGGAGAATTCCTGGCCTGGATCACCGGCTGGAACCTCATTCTCGAATACGGTGTAGCCTGTGTTGCCGTCGCCATCGGCTGGTCCGGTTATTTCAATAACCTGCTCAGGCTGGCCGGAATCGAATTGCCGCACTGGGCGACACACCCACCTGGTGGCCCTGACGGGGGCGTGGCAAATTTTCCTGCCGCCATTATCGTGTTACTGGTTACTGTGATTCTCGTCATCGGGATCAAAGAAAGCGCTCGCGCAACCGGTATCATCGTGTGCTTGAAGCTCGTGATCATCCTCTTTTTCATTGCTGTGGGAACGCCGGCCGTAAATAGCGATAATTGGACGCCTTTCCTGCCGCAGGGATTTGCCGGGGTCGGCGCCGCTGCTGCGATTGTCTTCTTCGCCTACATCGGATTTGACGCCATCTCGACGACCGCCGAAGAAGCCAAAAACCCTCAGCGGGATCTGCCGATCGGAATCATCGCCTCGCTCAGCGTCTGCACCGTCCTCTATATTGCCGTAGCTGCCGTCCTGACCGGCCTGGTGCCCGTGTCACAGATCGACATCCACGCCCCGGTGGCCGATGCCCTGAATAAGGTGGGCTTCAAGTGGGGAGCAGCGATTGTGGCAATTGGGGCTGTCGCCGGTATTACCAGCGTGCTCGTCGTGATGATGCTGGGTCAGATTCGAGTATTCTTTGCCATGTCGCGCGATCACCTCTTGAGCCCCTGGCTGTCAACCGTGCATCCACGCTATGGCACGCCTCACTATGCCACCATTCTCACCGGCATCGGGGTCGCGACACTCGCTGCCCTCATTCCCATCGGCGATGCGGCGGACATGACGAACATCGGCACCCTCTTTGCTTTTGTCCTGGTCTGTATCGGTGTCGTGATCTTGCGCTACACAAAACCTAACCAGCGCCGCCCATTCCGGCTTCCATTTATGCCGGTCGTTCCCATTCTTGGCATGCTGGCCTGCTTCGGCCTCATGAGCTTTCTCCCATGGCTGACCTGGATCAGATTCGCCGTATGGACCGTTATCGGCGTTGTGGTCTACCTAGGATACGGCCTGAAGCACAGCAAGCTAGCCAGCTCCGCCTCTGAAGACCACCTTCCAAAACGTATACTTTAGAATTGTATCGTGGGAGATTAGTTCGATTTGTCCGCAGGCTGAGCCGCCAAAGCTGGGTCCGAAGCCGCTGTCCTATCAACAGGCGTAGCGGCAGGTGGGCTCGTCGACGCTGAGGTCGCATTGGATACCGCCGGTTTGGGAGCAGCGGGTGGCTTGGGAGGAGCAGGTTTCTCCGGCTTGATGCCCCCTTCCCATGAGGGGCCGGAATACATATCTGCCGAGAGACCTTTGGCTTTCCATTTCTCTTCGAAGTCTGCGGCCGCCTTGTTCGGCGTTTCACCACTCCCCACGACGTCATTCCACGGATAGACTTTAGGGCCGATCTGACACCCGGTCTCGGTCCGCTTCAAATACAAAGAGATAGGATTCCCGCGATAGGGTCCAAGATAGATATGCACAGAACCGGCATATTCGAGCAAATGCTCCATCCCTGTCTCCAAGAGGGGGGCATGATGCCATAAGAGGCGAGAGGAGGGCAAGGCACGTTCCCATGAATCCCCTTGCTCGCAGAGCCCCCACGATAAAGCGGTGGTCGCTCGATGCGCGCAGTGGGGGATCCATGGGAACGTGCCTTGGAATTGAGGAACAGAGAGAATTCTCTATCAAAGCATGTCGGTCAGACTCTGCTCGTTGGAGGCGCGTAGTCAGGAAGCGCCCCCCCCTTGGTCGTAAGTTTGACAGACTTTTGAACCGTCCCGTAGACTGCTGCCCATGTCTTCGCGATTGATCGTTCCCTCTCGCCCAAACAGCAAGAAAACCACCATAGGTTTCGTGAATCTGGGTTGCTCGAAAAACCAGGTCGATTCCGAAATCATGCTGGGGACCTTGGTGACGGACGGGTTTGCCCTGACCGATGACCCGAAGAAAGCCGAAGTGGTCATCATCAATACCTGCGGCTTCATCGAAGAGGCCAAACAGGAGTCGATCGATACGATTATCGCGCATGGCAAGCTCAAAGAAACAGGGTCCTGCCGAGTGTTGATTGCCGCGGGCTGTCTGGCGCAACGGTATCAAGGAGACCTGCTCAAGCAATTGCCGGAACTCGACGGCGTGGTGGGGACCGGCGAGTTCGGAAAGATCGCGGAGATTTGCCGGGACCTGCTGGCGCAAAAGAAACGCCAGCAACGGCTCTGGATCAGCGAGCCCCCCTATCTCTACGACGCAGACGCCCCGCGTCTCCGCCTTGGGAAAGCCCACAGTGCCTATGTGAAAATCGCCGAAGGCTGCAACCGGAATTGCGCGTTCTGTGCGATCCCTCTGATGCGGGGCAAGCAACGCAGCCGCCCGGTAGAATCGATCGTAGCTGAAGCCACTCGCCTCGCCGCTGAAGGAGTGAAAGAGATCAACCTCATTTCCCAGGACACAGTGAATTATGGCGTCGATCTTAGTCTGCGCCACGGCCTCGTCACGCTGCTCCGTGAGTTGGTCAAGGTAAAAAACTTGCGCTGGATCAGGCCGTTCTACCTCTACCCGCAGCAAGTATCGGATGAGTTGTTGGATCTCTATGCAGGCGAAGAAAAGATTACCAAGTATATCGACATGCCGCTCCAACACATCAACGATCGAATGCTCAAGCGGATGCATCGGCTGGGTGATCGCGCAGCCATCACCTCTCTCGTCGATCGGATCAGGACGCGCATTCCCGGCGTGACCTTTCGTACAGCCTTTATCGTGGGGTTTCCGGGAGAGACGGAACAGGCGTTCGACGAGTTGAGGAACTACGTAGAAGAGGCCCAGTTCGATCGGGTTGAGGTGTTTTTGTATTCGGATGAGGAGGACACGCCGGCCGTCGGACTCGATGACAAGATCGAGCGATCAGTCATGGACGAGCGGCGGAATGACATCTTAACTGTGCAGGAAGAGATTGCAGCGGCACGAGGCCAGGCCCGTATCGGCTCCGTGATGGAAGTCTTGGTCGAAGGAGTCTCCGAAGAGACAGAGTTACTGCTCGAGGGACGCCATGAAGGACTGGCTCCCGAAATCGACGGAGTCGTCTATATCAACGATGGGGCCGCCACAGCAGGGGAACTCGTCAAGGTCGAGATCACTGACGCAGCTCTGTACGATCTCGTAGGCCACATCGTCTCCTAGACGGATGCTGAAAAGAGAGGATGGGGTAGCTGGGACGATCCCCTTGTTCGCGCAACGCGCGGCCTCAGAAGGCCTTCGTTGGACGCGCGCAGTTGGAATCATCCCAGCCACCCCAAATAAAGCGATTGCTCGCTGCGGCCTTGCTTGGGACAAGGCGCGTCTTGGCGCGCCAGGGGGGGGCGGGTGAGAAGGTCGCCTTTTTGAGCATCCGTCTGATTATTGGTGCTCCTGCGCGCGCCAACAATGTTCCTATAATTCGTAGCGCCATTTCCCACCGATATTGTTGCTCGCCTGTTACACTTCAAGAAACTACTCTCATCGGAAAGGTAGGCCTACGATGATGGCACACCGAAAAGAATCTGTCGTCCTTCTGATCCATTGCAAGGATCGCAGGGGCATTGTGGCCCGGGTCTCGGGCTTCATTCACGACTTTGGCGGAAACATTCTCGACTCAGATCATCATACAGATGAAGAGACGAACGAGTTTCTCATGCGCATGGAGTTCGCCGCCGAAGGGTTGCAGATTCCGCCCGATGAGGTCGCTGCCGCCTTCGCTCCGGTCGCAAAGACCTTCGACATGCGCTACGAGGTTCGCCCTTCAACTCGCCGAACGAGGGTCGCGATGTTGGTCTCGAAACAGGACCACTGTCTGGCGGATCTGCTCCAACGGCACAAACGCGACGAATTGCAGATCGATATTCCCGTGATCATTTCCAATCATGACACCTGCGCCGGCTGGGCCGAGCTGTTTAAGATTCCCTTCTCCGTCTATCCCGTGACTAAGGAGACCAAGCCGCAGCAGGAACAGCAAGTCCTCTCCCTGCTAAAGGAACATCGTATCGAGCTCGTAGTCATGGCCCGCTACATGCAGATCCTTAGCGGCACATTTCTTTCACAGGTCGGCTGTCCGGTCATCAATATCCATCACTCCTTTCTGCCCGCGTTCATCGGAGCCAATCCCTACCGGCAAGCCTATGATCGGGGTGTAAAGATTATAGGCGCCACGGCGCACTACGCCACGGAAGATCTGGATGAGGGGCCCATCATCGAGCAGGATGTCATGCGTGTGGGCCACCGAGATACTGTCGATGATCTGGTAAGAAAGGGGCGGGACCTCGAAGAGATTGTGCTGGCCCGAGCCGTCCGTCGCCATATTGAACGACGGGTCTTAGTGTACGGCAGAAAAACCGTGGTATTCGACTAATCGGATGCTGAAAAAGTCCGCCAGCATCGTTCTCGCATCGTTCAGATCCTCAACGTACCCCAGAGGGTACGCCTCCGAACTTCACTCGCTGCGGCCTTGCTGGACGAACTTTTTGAGCATCCGGCGGGATCTACGCCTGTTGTCCTAGATCTGCAGGCCAGCGTCCGGCGTGCCGACAGAGTTATTCCACCGCCTACGTCTAACCCAATATGCGTTTCCATGCTAGACCTCGACGCCAGAGCGTGAACGTTGCTTTCGGGGCATTCACGCTAATACAGCGAACCAGCGAGGATACTTGGAGAAAGAGGTAGGAATTTGTCCCAAGAAAGATGACGTTGCCATCTTGGCCGTCATCTCTCTTGGGTGCGACTCTCCGCAAACATTCATGGCCTGCTAAATTGGAGCCTAGCGGTCCGCTACTCCAGGCGCGAGGATGAGATTGACAGGAATCTTTTCCGCGAAGGTATAGGGACTCGCCTTATTTTCCTTCACCCACCGCTTCTCAGCGACAGATTCAAAAGGCGGCGCAAGTTCTCCTTGAAGAGACCACAGATCGAACGGTGTC
>DATIQH010000513.1:0-2643 GCA_035471155.1 Nitrospiraceae bacterium
GCCTTGGTCACAGGCGGCAGCGGTCAAATCGGCGCCGCGATCAGCCGACAACTGGCGCTGGAGCACCACCACGTCATCGTCCATGCGCATCGCAATCGCGCTACGGCTGAAAAGGTAGCCGATGAGATCATTGGAGCAGGCGGATCGGCCAGCGTGGCCTGCTTCGACGTCAGCGATGCCCAGGCAACACAACGTGCCCTGGCGCAGATTTTGGAAGCCGGTCCGATTCAAGTACTGGTGAACAATGCAGGCATCTACGACGATGCTCCGATGGCAGGGATGCGGGCGGACCAATGGAGCCATGTGATCGCGGTCTCGCTGGGCGGCTTTTTCAACGTGACTCAGCCGTTGCTCCTTCCGATGATCGGCACGCGGTGGGGACGGGTCATCACGATTTCGTCGGTCTCAGCCTTGCTCGGCAACCGGGGCCAGACGAATTACGCAGCAGCCAAAGCGGGGCTCCACGGCGCCTCGAAATCGCTTGCACTGGAGGTTGCCTCACGGGGCGTGACCGTCAATGTGGTTGCGCTGGGCTTTATCGAATCCCGGATGGTCGAGCAGGGCTGCAAACCGGAAAAGATCGGGGCCCTGGTACCGATGAAGCGAGCCGGCACGCCTCAAGAGGTTGCGTACCTGGTCGGATTCCTGGCTTCCGAAAAGGCCGACTATATCTCCGGCCAAGTGATCGGTCTCAATGGGGGGATGGCGTGAACGCCCTTTCACGTTCAGAAATCAACATCCTGGCCCACTACTGGGTTGTGATCCCTGCCTATAACGAAGCTCCGACGATTAGGGACGTGACAGCGCGAACAATCCGACAGTGCAAGAACGTCATCGTCGTGGACGATGGATCTACCGACGGCACGGCAGAAGCCCTGGTCGATTTGCCTGTAACACTGCTGCGAAACCCCACGAACTGCGGGAAGGCCGCCAGCCTGTGGCGTGGTTTTCAGCAGGCATTGGCTGCCGGAGCCTCCGGCGTCGTGACTCTGGACGGTGATGGCCAACATGCGCCGGAAGACATTTCACGATTGCTCGCTGAGGCTGTACTCTATCCCGACCATGTGATCATCGGCGCCCGCCGTGGAGATCAGCGGCGCGCGGCCTACTGGCGCTATGTCGCGAATTGCGTGGCTGATTTCTGGGTCTCCTGGGCCGCAGGCTGTTCATTTGCCGATAGTCAGTCGGGCTTTCGTGTCTATCCCGCATCGCTGTTGAGTCGTGTGCAGATCAAACATGGAAAAGTCAGGAGTTTCGTCTTCGAAAGCGAAATTCTGATCGAAGCCACGCGTGCAGGGCATCGAAGCCTGGCGGTTCCCATTGAAGCCCTGCGCCGGCCTGGAGCGCGAGCGAGTTATTTCCGGCCGGTGCTCGACATCGCTCGCATCACTTGCATGGTGGGGTGGAAACTCATGTCCAGGGGCATGTACCCGATCGGACTCTACCGTTCGTTCTTTAAATAGGCCTCTGTTCGTCGAGCAGCCACTACCCTCCCCGCTCGTCCTCGTTCTCTCGTCTTGCCGAGCCAGGTCTGAACTATCCTCGTACTGAGGGTGCCGCACGATGCCGATGCAGGATTGTGCGTGAAGCCAGCATGACGAAGACGACGAAGTGGGAGTGGATCAGTAATAGAGGTGGACACCGAGTCCGAACCATTCGGTATTTTGCGTATAGAATTGTCCGTTGGGCGAGGGGCCGCCGAAATACTCCGCCAATACTTGTATTTTGCGATCTCCGATCCTCGCATTCTCGAATTGCAGGCCTGCCATGACGGAGCTGGCGACCCTCCAATTGTTTCTCTCGTTGGCCTGAAAATCGCCGTACGCCACCGGACGTACCTTCCCGTCCCAAAAGGTCCAGGGGCTGGCGAGTTCAGTTCCCATTTGGCTCGTGCCGCGCTGCAGATAGCTCGGATCTCGACCCACCAGCATGCCCCCGCCGCCATAGATCCGGAACCAGGAGGCCAGCTCATAGGATAATTTCAGATCCACCTCTTCAAAGCTCAAATTGACTCTGTTAACCGGCGTCGGACTATCGAGAATGAATTCGTCCCCCAGGTGTGAACTCTGATGATGGAGGCGAAGGAAGCCTGAGAACGGACCGGTCCGGTAGCTGGTGAGCAACCCGACGGTATAGTCGGCGTTGACGAGATCTATCGAAGGGGTGCCCACATTAAAGATACTGAAGACTCCTGCCTGGAGGACAATTTCCCATTGGCCCTCGAATGGAGCTGCGTTCCGATAGAGGGCAAACGTTTCACCGAAATTGGCCGAGCCGGTGTTGCTCGGCTGACCCAATGTCACTTGACGGTACGCCATGGAGAAATGCGGCCATCGGGGGTCGGCATGGAACGGAGTCACGAGGAGCCCGCGAGGAAGAAATTTTGACTCGGACTTGGTGGGTTCTTGTTGAGTGGAAGCCGGTTCAAGAACATCGGTGTGAGCCTGGTCCTCCCGGATCTCCACGCGCACCACACCGGGAATGCTTTCCAATGCAGTCACGACTTTTGTTCGGTCGGCCGTGCCGAGCGACTGGGCATCGACAATCACGACCCCCTTCTCCACATGTAGCGCCGCCTTGGTGGCGTCAAATTCATGTCGGAGGACAGCAGCGGCGTAGCCGGCGATGTAGGAATCGTCAACC
>DATIQH010000514.1:0-2400 GCA_035471155.1 Nitrospiraceae bacterium
TTCAATTAGCCTGATCTTGACGCCTTGCTCCCGTTCCGGTAAGTCCATCGCCATGACGGGACCGCTTCCTCTTCATCTCCTTCTCTTAACCGCCCTTGTTTCCCTTTCGAGCTGTGCGGCAGCACATCGAGAGGGGCTTCCTCCCGGGAGTCCCTTTGCCGAACCGGCGGCTGTTTCGACGAACCTGCTGCCGCAGGGAATTGCGGTGGGGGATGTGACGAGCCAATCGGCCCTGCTCTGGTTGCGGACTGATGGACCGATGATGGTGCAAATCGAGTGGGCGCCGGTGGCAGCATGGGATACCATATCGAAAATGGGGACAGCCGTCGCTCCAGTGGCACGGACGCCGCTGTTCACGACCGGCTCGGAATCGGATTTTACCTTGGCAGTTCCCCTTGAGGGGTTAGTGCCGGCTACACGATACCGGTTGTATGTCTCTGTCGGCGCGAAGGGCCGTGAGGGCACATCGACTGAAGCGCGAGTAGCGGCACGAGGAGAGTTTACGACGCTCCCCGATGCGAAGACTCATGCGCCGGTGACTTTTGCCTGGAGCGGCGATCTGGGAGGCCAGGGGCGCTGCAGGCGTGGCGCTGCGGGATATCCCATCTTCGATGTGATGCGCGCCCAGCAGCTCGATTTTTTCTTGTTTCTCGGCGATACGATGTACAGCGACCACCTGTGCCCGTCGCCTCCGAACGAGCCGGGGGCCGACTTTCGGGCGACGACTTTAGCCGAGTATCGTGCCCGTCATCGCTACCAACGGGGTGCAGAGGCGCTGCGCCGGTTTTTGGAGGCCACTCCAGTCTATGCCATTTGGGACGACCATGAAGTGCGGAACGACTTTTCAGGACCCTTCGACAGCCAGATGCCGGTCGGACGTCAGGCCTTGCGCGAGTATTGGCCGATCCGCGTGGGGCCTGACGATCCTCATCGGCTCTATCGAACGGTGCGCGTCGGGGCAGATATCGAAGTGTTCATACTCGATACGCGGCAGTATCGGAGCCGCAATGCCGATCGGGATGGTCCGGCGAAGACGATGTTGGGAGAGAAGCAGCTTCAATGGTTGCTGAACGGACTCACCGAATCAACCGCGACGTGGAAAGTGATAGTGACCACGGTGCCTCTGTCCATTCCGAAGGGAGGAAACGTCGGCGTTACCGGGAACGACGGCTGGGCTGGATGTCGTTTCTATCCTGGGTTTGAATGGGAGCGAGAGGTCCTTGTAAACCATATTCTCGGTCGGAGGATCAAGAACGTGGTGTTCCTGGCCGGTGACGTTCACCATGTGCAGGCAAACGCATACGATCCGAACGGTGACGAGATTCCCGATTTCCATGAGTTTGTGGCTGGTCCATTGTCTGCCGTGTCCGACCGATTGACGCCGGCTAATGTGGAGTTGCACCCGACCACATTGATCAATGAAGGCGGGTACATGAATTTTGGTCTAGTTCGAGTTACAAAGTCATCCTTCGATGTGACAGTTATCGATGAAGCCGGTACCACGCGGTTTTCCCATCATCTGGCCGCCAGATAGCTGCCGTAATCCGCTGAAAAGCTCCTCTTGAATTCGGGACGGATGGCCAGTTACGGTACACGGTCGTTGTGCGTTTGGTTGGGGTTCCGACGAGGTGTGTGATGTTCTTACAACTCCTATCCGTACTGGGTGCTCTGATGGTGCTGGCAGCGTACGGTCTGCTTCAGGGTGGGATCTGGCGTGAGTTGAACGCGGGTTACCTTGCGTTCAACATCGTCGGGTCGTTGTTGTTGGGGATTGTCGCGATTGTGGATCAACGGGTGGGATTTATTTTCTTGGAATTTGCGTGGGCCGGCCTGGGGTTGGTCGGTGTCGCCAGAGCCGTAAAGGCTCGGCATACAGCAAGTTAAGGCGTTCGAATGAAAGGAATATGTATATGGCAGTGTTGATGTCGGCGGATGAGATTTTTGGACAGGTTCAGAATGCCGCTGCCGCGGCGACGGGACTCGATGAAAAGGCCATGCAGATCGATTACCCGGCGCTGAAAGAAAAAATCCGCGCGGCCTTGGGAGATCGCAAAGTCGCGCTCTGCCATATCAATAAGTTTTTGCCGGAGGGTTACGAAGATCAAGGGCGCTTCAATCTCCTGTTGCTCACGGCCGGCCACGTGCTGTTCGACATGGTTATCGGCGATTCGTATTTTCGCTACGACGTGGTGTCGGTCGGCCAGTTGGACAAAGTTCAGTTGATCGATGCGATGTGGGACAACAAAGAAAAGCGCCGTGAAGAGCCGTTTCTGAGTCTTCGTCTGATGCACGGCGAAGAAGCGCATCTTCTATTGGCGTTGGACGACGAGGAACGGGCAAGTCTGCTGAAGTTTGCGTCGGCGGTTATGGCAGCGCGAAATCCAGAAAAGTAGTTGTTTC
>DATIQH010000515.1:0-3016 GCA_035471155.1 Nitrospiraceae bacterium
GGATTGTTGAATCTCGGAAATGGTGCCGACTTCGGTCACGGCATCATTGAGGTGGTAGAGCGTTTGTTGTTTTGACGAGAGTTCTTGGAGAATCGCGATTCCTCCTGTTCTCGAATTCAATGCCGTGCCGATCAGCGACACTTTCTTTGCCGCATTCAACGGTGGAGGCGGCGGCGTCGCCGGTTGGCCGCCGGTCAGCACGTCATTCGGATTCGCAGGAAGGGCGAATAAACCTGCAGAGAGGATCGAGCGGACCAGCGTCTGAGGGTCGGGCGCCTCGACCGGTTCGTTCTGTTGTACGGCAGCTGCGACAGGCGTCTCGCTGGGCCTCGTGATCGAATAGGCCACAAAAGCGTTCACCGAATGCGCGAGGAAAAACGCGAAGAGCACCAAGTATGTCCCGAATATCACGCGCCGTCCACTGAGTTGTCGAAGCAGGTTCGATAGAGACACCGAAATTCCCTCCCATCGTGACCGCGAAATCATACATGAAATGAGCGCGTCCTGAGCATCACGGTGGCGTGAAACGGTGAAGTTAACAACCAACCAACTGCTCGGTAACAATTGCGTAACATGCTCTCGGTAACTCTGTTCTAGAACCTGTGCGAGATCGTGGCCAATCCCTGAACCTATGGTGTTCCAAGCCAGGGCAAACGAATAGATGCGCTCCGTGGTGGGAAAGTCCGCAATGGAGGGATCTCACCGGAACGTGCGTTGGCACGGCAATGGGGGATGAGGGAGGTGTCCAAATGGATGTTGGTCTGGCTACTCTTCTGCGGGAGCATCATGATTGAGGCCATGGCCGTCCCCTCATCTGCCCGCGAACCTCGTCCTCATTCAACGGTATCTCCATCGGCGGTTCGTGTGGCGAATAATAATGTTGAGACGCCTGCGCCGCCAAACAGGGCGGCAGCGGTTTCTTCAACCGGCGAAGCGGCGCAGTCAGAACCCATTCCTGCCCAAGAATCGAAACCTCAGGGATTCAGGGTCGATCAGTATGTTGTCGATGGAAACACGATCCTTTCGGCGGAGCAGATCGGGCTCGTTCTCGATAAGTACAAGCGGAGCGGGTTGACCTTTAAGGAGATCGAGCAGGCGAGGACAGAACTTGAGAAAGTCTATCATGCGGCCGGGTATCCCACGGTGCTCGTGACGATTCCCGAACAGACGGTCGATCGCGGGACGGTCCAGCTCAATGTGTTCGAAGGCCGGCTTGGTGCGATTGCTGTAGAGGGGAACGAGCACTTCACGAAATACAACATTCTCGGGAAAATGCCGTCAGTGAAGCACGGGGCGCTCTTATACGAACCGACCTTTGTCAAAGAACTCAACGCAGCCAATGGGAATCCCGATCTCAAGATCGTCCCCGTGCTGAAACCTGGGGCCGAGCCCGGGTTGGTCAATCTGGAATTGAAAGTCAAAGACCGCCTTCCGGTGCATGCGCGAGTGGAAGCCGACAATAAGGGACCGATTACGACGCCGCGCAATCGGCTCATCGCAGAAGTCCAGCATGCCAACTTGTTCGGAAGAGACGAAATACTGACGGTCAGCACAGTGCAAACGCCGGAGGAGTGGGGGCAGGTGCAAAACTACGGTGCGAGCTTCGTGCTTCCGATTGTTTGGCCTAACCATTTACTTTCTGTCTACGCATCCAAAGCGCAGAGCACATCGGTGCTGGCCGGAGGCTCGTTGAGCGTCGGCGGCGGGAACGTGACCTTCGCGGGTAATGCCACGGTTGCCGGGATTCGGTACATGTTTCCACTGGCAGAGGGTGGATGGGGAACGCATCAACTATCGATCGGCGCCGATTACAAGCGCCTTGAGCGGACGACGGGCACATTTCCGGAACCACTCGGAACGCTGACCCTCCTTAGTCCCATCCAATACACGCCCGTCTCGCTGGCCTATACAGGGTTTCTCCCTGATCGATTCGGACTCACGAGAGTCACTGCCTCGGCGCGAGGATACGTGGCGGGGATGATTCCAGGAGGAAGGAAAAAAGATTTTGTGGGAGACCCCAACGATTTTAACGAGCCGGGGCAGGCGCGAGTCGGTTCTACCGGGACGTTTGCTGTTTTACAAGGCGGCATCGACCGTGTGCAGGAACTGCCCGAAGGGTTTGCGCTGACACTGCACGTCGACGGCCAATGGGGCAGCCAGCCGTTGATCCCTGCGGAACAGTACTTCGCGGGTGGGATGGATACGGTGCGAGGCTACAATAACTTCGAGGTCATTGCCGACCACGCTCTGCGCGGTCGCGCGGAACTCACGACACCCGAGTTATTTGCCCTCCCGATCGATCGCATCTGGCAGCGGCGTCGCAGCGCGGACTACACCATCCGGCTCCGCCTGGTCACGTTCTACGATGCCGCCCAGCTGTGGGTGGAGGAACCTCAGCCAGGGCAGATCCCTAGCTTCAGGCTGGAAGGCATCGGCGCAGGCATCAGAGTGAAGTTTCCCAAGGACATAGGGGAACTCAAAGTCGATCAGGGATGGGCAATGAACGATACGCCGGCCACTCAACGCGGCGATACCTACGTGCACTTTTCAGTCGGAATTGGATTTTAACGGAAACATGATCACCATAAAAAAGAAACATCGAATCGTTGCGCGCGTCATCCTGTGCGCCTATTTCATCCAGTTGGCGATCGTCCCCGTCACGCTGGCCAATCCCACCGGTCTAAGCAGTGCGACGCCAGGAGTGTCATTCTCAGGTGTGGGCACGTCGAACGTCACAATTACATCGTCAGCGCTCAGGTCGATCGTCAGCGCTCAGGGCTTCGATATTGCGCACACTGAAGTGACCAGTGTCATTCAAAACTCCAACGCGGCGATGCTTATTAGAATAGGCGGCGACCCCACAAACATCGATGGGACTCTCAATGCGATCGGCCGGCTGTTCCTGTTGAATCCGAACGGCATATTCTTCGGTCCGAACGCGCAGGTCAACGCCGGTGGACTGATCGCATCGTCGTTGAACATCACCAATGCCAACTTTCTTGCCGGCCACTACCTC
>DATIQH010000516.1:0-2456 GCA_035471155.1 Nitrospiraceae bacterium
TGAGGCTCGTTCACGCGCATGGGCAACGACAGGTTACGCGAGACTGGCAGGATGCTCACACTAGTTTGTTTGGTTCATCTGGTTTATTTGGTTTGTTTCGTTAATCAAAAAACCAAACAAACTAGACAAACCCAATAACGGTCTTTTTACGCCGGCAGGTTTTTTCATGGTTCTGATCGAGACATACGCGGGTCAGAGACAGTTTTCGTCAGATCGATCACGAGTTCATCAGTGGCGTTGGCCAACAACATATCCCAGAAACTAAGGTGTTGTGAGACGGTTGCATCAGCCGGATAGAAGTACAGGTAAAATCCTTTGGCAGCCGTCGGTCGCATGGGATAGCGTCGATCGTAGATCATCCCGTAAGCCGGAATGCCATAGACGATCTGCCAATTCCCCAAAATAAAATGCAGTTCAGTGCCATGAACATATAATCCACCCGTCGTGATGATGCGTTTGACGGACGTTTGCGGTTGGCTGAGATAAAACGTCACCCGTTCGTCCGGTCTGGCTTCGGCGAGAGCTTCTGCAATCTGCTGAGACAAGAGCGTCAGTTCCTCCGGACGAAATGCCGGAACCAGCAGCGCCTCGCCCTGCAGCTTTTCTTGCAGCCAGATCCGATGTTCTTTCACGGAGATGCTGCCGAGGATGCGAGACAAGTCCTCCGCGCGCATGGCCTTCGGATGCGCATGTGCGCTGGGTGGCCACTCAGGCAGAACAGTATCATCCACTTCCAAACGAACATAATTCACGGGGTCTTCATAGACAGTGCGATAGGGCACTACAGGAATGGCGCAGGCAGCGAGCAGCGCGCACACGAGTGAGCCTCGTAAAACGTGAAACGTGAAACGTGAAACGATCATCTAGAAAATCCTTTTATTACCTTTCACGTCTCACCTTTTACCTCTCACGCTAATCCGTAATGGTGACTGTCATCTCGACACGCTCGAGCGGATTGTCCCGGCCGTCGCGCTTCATACTCACCACCTTATCCGCCACGTCCATCCCGCTGACCACTTCGCCGAATGCCGTATATTGCCAATCGAGAAAGTTCGCGTCCGCGACACAGATGAAAAACTGCGAGCCGGCGCTGTCCGGATCGTTCGAGCGAGCCATGGAGAGCACCCCGCGCTTGTGCGGCTTGCTGTTGAACTCAGCTTTGACCCGATGTCCCGGCCCTCCCATGCCATGCGACGCGCGGTCAGGATTCTTGCTGTTGGGATCGCCGCCCTGGATCATGAAGCCAGGAATGACTCGATGAAACGTCGTGCCATTATAGAAACCTTCCCGGGCCAGCTTCGTAAAATTCTTCACATGCCCCGGCGCCACATCGTGAAACAACCGCAATACGATCTCGCCCAGCTGCGCCCCCTTGCTGCTGACGGAAATGGTGGCCCGTGTGTGTTCTGTCGGCTCTGACATCATCCTTTACCCTTTCTTGGTTAGCGAAATTGGAAGGGCGCCGGAGCCTCCCCTCCTTCAAGACCCTGATTGATGGGACTCCACGTACGGCCATCGTCGTCGCTTCGAAATGCTCCGTCGCTCGTACCGGCATAGAAGACTCCGGCACCGGATTCGATCAAGACTTGGATGGCCATACTCGTCAACCCCTTGTTGAGCGGCACCCACTGACGTCCTTTGTCGGTCGTTTTGAAAATCCCGTGCCCCGTCGCCACAAAAAGCCCCCGACTGTTGAAAAGAATCCCCCGGATCGAATCGTTCGGAAGCGCCCGACTGATGGGCCGCCAGGTGACTCCCCCGTCGGCACTGCAAAAGACGCCTCCATCGAACGTACCGGCATAGATGACGCCTTCCGGATCGATCGTCAACACGCGAATGAAGTTTTCGATCATCCCTTCATGATCTTTGAGCCCATGCCGCTCACGCACCCAACCGGTCGATTGCGCCTTAAACCGCAAGATTCCTTTCCCCGATGTGCCGGCAAATAATGTCCCGTCGGACGAGAGAGCCAACGCATGAACCAGGATGTCGTCGAGACCGTTGGTGACCACCGACCAGCGATCGGCGGCAAGTCGATAGACTCCATCGCTCGTGCCTGCGTACACTCCGTCGCTCACGGCAAGGAGCGCTTTGATTTCTAAGCGTTTGAGCCCATTATTGACCGCCTGCCAGCTTTTCCCGTGATCGCGTGAACGAAAGACCCCCCCACGGAAGGTTCCGGCGTAAATTGCGCCGTCTTTCCCTGTGGTAAGCGTCAAAATAAATGGATCGGTCACACCCTGGCCCGACTTTGTCCAGCTGATACCACGATCTTCGCTGCGAAAGAGCCCCAGCCCGAACGAACCGGCATAGATCAGATCGTTCCCGACAGCTGTGAGCGCCTGAATACTCGTCGCCTGCTGACCATACGAACCATATTGAGATTGGCTTTCGCCATGACCGGGGGCCGGCTGCGGAGATGGCGGGACCGGCGAGGGCGCCTGAGTGGCAGCCCA
>DATIQH010000517.1:0-10268 GCA_035471155.1 Nitrospiraceae bacterium
GCGATAGAGCCAGGAGGGGTCGGTTGATTGAGTCTGGCTTTGCCGCGCGTACTGCCAGGCGGTAGGGGCGATAGAGGCGACAGCTCCAATTACGACAATTCCAGCTCCGCCGACGATCATCATGTTTCCGAGTCCAAATCCGACGAGCAACAAGACGGTGGCGGTGTTCAGGGTTGCGAACAGCCAGGGATGAGAGTTCGAACCGGCATGACTGCTCTGGGAATCGCTGGATAGGGAAGCCAGTAGCCCGCCGATCATGAGTTGAAGAATTCCACCGACAAGGATGCCATGTACATGGACCGACCTCAACCAGGAAGGCAGCGGTGTGCCATGGACCAATCCAATCAGGGTCGCGAGTCCCACCAGCGAAGAGAGCAGGAGCCAGCCAAATCCTGTAATGAGAAAGGTCAGCGGGCGGCAGGTGAAATGTCCCATGGAGTCCTCTTAGTAACAGGATGCTGGAAATCATTTCGACGCGCAAGAATTTCGACAGTCTGTGCGGTGTAGCGCAACGGCAGGATTCATTCGCAGGATGCTCAAACTGCTGTCTAGCAAGGCCGCAGCCGATGGAAGCACCGGAGGCGTAGCCTCCGGGATACGTTGAGAATGCTTTCGAGGTGAGAACGCCGCTAGACGGCAGTTTCAGCATCCTGCTATGTCTGGAGAAAGTAGAAGTGATTCGTCGGTCCGGTTCCGTGACCGATTGCCAGGCTATGGCGGAGGGCCTCGGTGAGATAGGTCTTGGCTGTTTGTACGGCATCGTTCACGGATTTTCCCCGCGCGAGATGGGCTGCAATGGCTGAGGCGAATGTGCAGCCGGTGCCATGCGTATGAGGCGTATCGATGAACTCTCCCTTGAACACATTGAAGAACCGGCCGTCATAGAGCAGATCGGTAGCTCGTTCTGCCGCCAAATGCCCGCCCTTGATCAACACATGCTTGCAGCCGAACCCGTGAATGATTTTCGCAGCGCGGCGCGCATCCGCGAGAGTCTTGATCTCCATGCCGGACAGTTGCTGAGCTTCATGGATGTTCGGTGTGACGAGCAGCGCCAGGGGGAAGAGCTGTGTCTTCATGGCATCGATCGCCTCCGGCTTGAGCAGCGCATGGCCGGTCTTCGAAATCATAACCGGGTCCACAACCAGGTTCATCACATTCTGTGGTCTCAAGAGTTTTGCGACAACCTCGACGATCGCCGTTGATGACAGCATTCCGGTTTTCACTGCGGCGACGTCGAAATCGTCGAACACCGCATCGATCTGCGCCGCGATGCTTGAGATCGGCAACTCAAAAACGTCGGTGACCTCTTCCGTATTCTGCGCCGTGATGGCAGTGATCGCCGACATCGCAAATACGCCGTTTGCCGACATGGCTTTAATGTCGGCCTGAATCCCAGCCCCCCCGCCGGAATCCGACCCTGCAATCGTCAACACCTGCTTCAATGTCATGCTCATGTTCGATGCATCCATCCCAAACACTGACGCAGATTATACTCAGGGACTACGCGCTGTCTAGCCGGAGCGCCAGAGACCGAGCAGCCCTAATCCATTTAGCTTGAACCAGATGTACCTAGGCTGTGGCTCACGAATCCGTTCGTGAGAAGCAGGGAATGTTGACGTAGTTCTGAGAATGTCTAGAGAACGGGCACTTGCAGAAAAAGGGGAGATTGCTTGGGGAAAATGTGCTCTCGTGCACTGTCTATCGCGTGAGGGTTCGTTATCCCCTTCTATTTCTGTGTCGCCTGACTGTTCGCCTAGCCACAGTGATAAGCGAGCTCAGAGCATCGTTCACGGCTTGTTCGGTCGGGAATGCCTTCGCGACCTCGGGTGTGAGCAAGACTAGGTTTGTGCCTCGAAGGTAGTCTTTCAGGTATTTCCCACGTACCCCTGTGCCCAGTGAAGCGCGGGAATACTCCGCTCGAAGTTCTTCTCTCTTACCCTTCTGCATAAATCACCTTTTCTTTTCTGGTCATCAAACGTGCACTGATGATGCGTGTCCTGACACCTCGAGTGGTATGTGCAACCACAAGGAGCTGCTGTGATTGCGACAATCCAAACGTAACCGACCTCTCTTCTGCCTCAGAATGGTCGGGATCTGGAAAGGTAATCGCCAAGGGATTGCCGAATACCGTGGCTGCGTCATGAAACGAGACGCCGTGCTTCCTGATATTGGCACGGGCTTTCCGCTCATCCCACTCGAATTCCATTCCCGACCGATCTCCGACGCGCAATTGCTAAAGACCATTGAGTCAACACCTGTCGCGTACCGTAGCACGTAGAGGTCTGCTACGCCAACACTACAAGCTCCGGCACCGCGCATGATCCAGTATTTTCTTCCCTTCTCTCCCTTTTGATCGGTGTCTTATTTTGGGCCAGGGCAGGGAGGCTCTCGGAGCGTGATCAGAGCGCCGTTGGGTTACCGCTCTTGCTGAGCTGCAACGGCTGCCGAAGGCAGTGGCGACGAATGTTCGAAGCAACACTTTGGCGAAGCGCTAGTGTTGCAAGTTTTCGGCGCCAAGTGGAGGCGAAGCTTAGAGCGGTCAACGGCGTTCTGTGGCTGCGAGCGGAGAGAGCCTCCCTGCCCTGGCCCGCCCTCCTACACCGGCCACTTCTCCTCGTTCCACGCCATCTCCCAAAACATCCACTCATAGCGCGAGCTGATGACAAACGATTCTTCCATCCGGCGCTTTTCTTCTTTTCCCGCCGTCTTGGCCCACCGGTCCACTTTCTTCCGCATCCATTGTTGAACCTCGGCGAATTCGGGCGAGGCATAGAGCATCAGCCAGTCTCGATAGGGATGATTGTCTTTCGGGGGGCCATGTTTCAAGAGATGCTGGCCGACGACACAGTAGATCCAAGCGCAAGGGAGGGCGACGACGGTGATCTCCGCTGCCGAGCCGGTATGGGCGACGGTGAGCATGTGCCTGGTATAGGCATAGTTCGTCGGCGCCATGGGCACGGCGGTCATGCTCTTTGCGCTCATGTCCCACCGTGAGCCGTATCCTTCGTGAAGGCTGCGCTCGACAACGATGGTGTCTTCGGCGAGCTTCGTCAGGCGCAGGGCCGATTCCGAATCCGGCGCTTTCAGTGCTCCCGCAGAAAACACACGGGCGAGGTCGCCGAGAAATCTGGCGTCTTGCAGAATGTAGTATTTGAATTTGCGTTCCGGCAAGGTCCCCTTGCCCAATGCCACGACGAAGGGATGGGTGAGCTGTGCATCCCAAATCGGCTGAGCCAGCTGACGCAGATGGTCTGAAAACGACATGGGCTTCTCCCTCTTAGGCGTAAAAAGTGAGAGTTAAATTGTAAGACGTGAGATACAAGATTTCAGATGAGTGGAGGTGACGATCGTAGCAACATTTCTATTTCGTGTAATGGCGTTGGCCTCTAACGTTTCACTTTTCACCTTTCACATCTAACGTCTGTCCGGGCCAGGGTCTCGGTAAACGATTGATGCCGTCGAGCGCGGCGACTTTGTAACATTCCGCCAGGGTCGGGTAGTTGAAGACCGTGTCGATGAAGTAATCGATCCTTCCCCGGTAGGCCATGACGGCCTGGCCGATATGAATGAGTTCCGTGGCCCCTTCTCCGATGGCATGGACACCCAGGAGTGCGCGGGTGTGGCGGTGAAACAGCAGTTTCAGCATGCCGGTTTCGTCGCCGGTCAACTGTCCGCGGGCGATCTCCCGATAGTGGGCGATGCCGACCGCATAAGGGACTTCCGCTTTGGCCAGTTCTTCCTCATTCCGCCCCACCATGGAAATTTCAGGAATGGCATAGATGCCGTAAGGCAGAAGATCCGTGTCGGTATGGTCGGGATGGCCGAAGGCATGACAGGCAGCATGGCGCCCTTGCTGCATGGAGGTAGAGGCCAAGGCGGGAAAACCGATGACGTCGCCTACGGCGTAGATATGGGGGACTGATGTCTGGAAGTGGTCGTTCACGGTCACGCGGCCTCGTGCATCTGGTGTGATGCTGACGCTTTCCAGGTTCAAACGCTTTGTGGCGCCGATACGGCCGATGGCATACATGAGTGTCGTGGTGGTGATCGGGGGCCGGTGTGTCAGCGAGACCGTGACCTGTCCGTCGGGCTCTTTCCGTACTGCGACAACCTCTTCCTCATGGTAGAGCGTGACGCCGATGTCAGTCATCTGCCGTTGCAACGCATCGATGATCTGCGCATCGACAAATTCGAGCAAGCGCGGCCGCTTGTCGATCAGAATGACCGGCACACCGATCATGGCCAGGATCGATGCGTACTCTGTGCCGATCACGCCGCCGCCGACAATGACCATCGAGGTCGGAAGGCGTTTGAGCGTGACGAGGCCGTCGGTATCGATGATCGTCTGACCATCGAAGGGAATGTCGTCCGGTTTGGTCGGCTCTGTCCCCACTGCGATGACGATCACGTGGGCATAATGTTCGGTCGATGTGCCGGCCTGTTGAACGAGGAGCCGGTGAGGATCGACGAAGTGGGCTTCTCCAAAAATCAGATCGATGCGGTTGCGCGCCATCTGGTTCTGCACGATCTCAATTTCGTTCTTGATGACGTGGTTGGCGCGAAACGCGAGATCTTCGATCGTGACCGTCTCTTTCAGACGATAGCCGGCTCCGTAGAGGTTGCGCTGGCGGAATCCCGAGAGATAGAGAACCGCTTCGCGGAGAGCCTTGCTGGGGATGGTGCCGGTGTTGGTGGAGACGCCGCCGACGACGGCTCTGCGTTCGATGATACCGACGGTCTTACCGAGCTTGGCGGCCTGGACCGCGGCCTTTTGGCCTGCCGGCCCACTCCCTATGACGAGAAGATCGTATTGGGCCATCTCTTCATTCTAAAGGAATGGCCGAGGTTAAGGCTAAGGTTAAAGAGAAGTATGTGTCCGCTTCTCCTCAACCTCAACCTGGACCTCGGCCTTTTCTTTGGTCTAGCGTGCGGTGATCAATGATTTGGCCATTTTGAAGGCCTCGTCGAGGTCCGGCAGCTGGGTCAGTTCAGGCGTGACTTGCAGGTACCGCACCGTATTGTTGGCGTCGACGACCATGACCGTGCGAGCCAGGATGTGGGGGCCCTTGAGATACAGTCCATAGGTCTTTCCGAACTCAGCGTTCCGATAATCCGAAAGGAAGGTGACATTGGCGATTTGGGCTTCCTGTGCGAAGCGTTTTTGTGCGAAGGGGGTGTCGACGCTCACGGTCACCAATTCGACCATCTTGTCGAGGCCCTTATTTTTTTCGCTCAGGTAGTGGGTCTGCTGTTCACACACGGGGGTGTCGAGCGACGGTACGACACTGATGATCCGGACCTTGCCCTTGCCCTTGGTATCGGTGATGCCGATCGGGGACAGGTCCGTTTGTGTCAACTGTACCTCTCTGAGAGAGTCACCGACCTTGATAGCGGTTCCCGAGAGCACCAGGGGGCTTCCCTTGAAGAGAACTTTTTGACCCTCACCGGGGATGACGCTGCCGTCTGCGACGGTCATGTTCTTGTATTGAAAACTGCTGCCGGTGGAACCGCCGATACTTCCGCATCCGGCGAGTCCGATCGTCATGCAGAGTGCGGACCCGATGATCGTTCGAGATACTACCCTCATAGTGCCCTCCTTGGTGAATCGATGATGACCATCCCGCAGGATGCTGAAAAGTCCGCCAGCGGCGTTCTCGCATCGTTCAGATCCTCAACGTACCCCAGAGGGTACGCCTCCGGTTTCGACTCGCCTGCGGCCTTGCTTGGGACAAGGCGCGTCTTGGCGCGCCAGGGTTGGGCGGGTGAGATGTCTGACCTTTTTGAGCATCCTGTGCACGGTTCTCCTATTTGTGTGCAGATACGCAGAGGTCTACGCGTGCGGACAGGAGAATAACATCTTTGCTAGGGGTGAATAAAGGTGAGGAGTTCCTGGTTGACCATATCCGGCCGTTCCCACTGCGGGATGTGTCCTGCGTGAGGGATTTGGATGAATCGTGATCCCTTGATGGTCTGGTGGAGTTCTTCGCCCACGGCGACTGGGAATACCCGATCTTCTTTTCCCCAGAGCACCAGCGTCGGGTGGACGATCTCCCCGAGGCGTGTGGCGAATCCGGATTCCCACAACGGAAGGTTTTCTCTCACGGTCATAATGGGTTTGATGAGCCCCGGCCGCCGGCGATTGCGATTGGATCGTTCGATGACGGCTGGTGTGAGGAGTGACGGATCATGCACAATTTCTCTCAAGATGGACTCGGTCATCAGACCGCCGAACAACATGTTGCCGAATGAGACGAGCCAGGACGGCGCACGGGTTTCCAACGCCCGCCTGATCGACGGACTGGTGAGTTTCTCCATGACGTGCTGTGGCAGACCACCGATCAGAACGAGTTTGTCGACACGCGCAGGGTGTGCCAGCGCCATGCCGATGGCCAGTCCGGCGCCCATGGAATTGCCGACTAAGGTCGCCTGCGGGATCTTCACGGCGTCCATGAAGCCGACAAAGAAATCCAACATTTCGTCGGGCCGGTAGTCGATTTCAGGTTTATCGGACAGACCGGCGCCTGGTAAATCGAGTGTGAGGACGCGGAAGTCTTGCGACAGCGTGTGCTGTTGATATTCCCATTGCCACATCGATCCCCCGAAGCCGTGGATCAGGACAATCGGTGGGCCTGTTCCCACATCCAGATAGGCGATCCGCTGGTCATGAACAAGGACGGTGTGAACAGGCATGCGCTCAATAGCGTCGAACTGCGCCGGAATCGACGAGGGAGACGAGCATGCGGTCATGATGTGGCAGAAAAGAGCGAGGATGAGTAGTGCGACGTGAGGGTGCCTGCATGCGCGACCGGAAAGCCGTTGGTCTGCCGGACTACTCCAGCTGGATGACCGTTTCATCCGTCTTCACATTGTCGCCTTCCGCGACCAGGATAGTGGTGACTTTGCCGTCGATCGGCGCCGGGACCTGGCTTTCCATCTTCATGGCTTCGATGATCAGAAGGGGGGTGCCCGCTTTGACCAGGGCATCGATCGCGACGAGTACTTTCACGACTCGGCCGGGCATCGGGGGGGCCACGTCGCCTGGCTTGGACGGCCTGGGCCGTTTGGGCTTGGCCCCACTCGCAGCATCGGGAGCTTCCGGCACACCGGCCAGGATCTCTTGAATCGGCTCCAACGAGACTTCTTCGAGCTTATCGTTGACCCGGATATAGTAGGGTTTGCGGCCATCCACTTTCCGCCCTGAACCGGATACCTGCACATGATACGTTTCGCCGTGGACCGTCACATTGAATTCTGCCGGGGCCAAATGAAGTTCGGTGGCCGCAGCCGGTCCACTGGGCAGGAAGCTTTCGAGGGGTTCCAGCGTGAGATCCCCCTTTTCTCGCGCCTCGAAGAAGTCTCGCGCGATTGAGGGGAACAGGGTGAACGAAAGCTGATCTTCCACTGTGGCGGCCGAGTCGGGCAGATCTTTTCTGGTGGCCTCGAGTTCAGGCTCCAACCGATCGGCGGGCCTTGTCTTGATGGGATGATCATCCCCGATCGCGCGGCCCATGATGTCGCGATCGAGAGGCCCCGGCGCCCGTCCGTAGAGGCCGAGGAAGTAATTCTTGGTTTCCGTGGTGATGACTTTGTACCGTTCGCCCGTCAAGACGTTGAGCGTCGCCTGGGTCCCCACGATCTGGCTCGTCGGGGTGACGAGCGGGGGATAGCCCATTTCTTTTCGAACGCGCGGCACTTCATCCAGGACTTCTTTGATCCGATCGAGCGCATTCTGTTCGGTCAGTTGCGCGGCGAGATTCGAAAGCATACCGCCGGGAATCTGCGAGGTGAGGATCTCGGCATCGACCCCGGTGAACTCGCTTTCGAACTGCCGGTACTTTCGTCGAACGGTGCGGAAGTGTTCGGTGATCGGGAGGAACGAGGCGAGATCCAGCCCTGTGTCGTAGGGGGTATTGTGCAACGAGGCCACCAGCGTTTCCGTCGGCGGATGCGAGGTGCCGCCGGCTAATGGCGAGATGGATGTATCCAACATGTCCAGACCACCCAGAATCGCCATGAGGGAAGTCATGGAAGCCATTCCTGAGGTGTAGTGTGAATGTAGATGGATCGGGACCTTCACCGCCGCCTTGATTCGGCGTACGAGATGGTAGGCATCAAGCGGCGTCAGGAGCCCGGCCATGTCTTTGATACAAAGCGTGTCGGTCCCCAGATCCTCCAGCTGTTTGGCCATGTCGACAAACCGATCCACGCTGTGGACTGGACTGACGGTATAGCTGATGGCAGCTTCGACATGTTTGCCGCAGGCTTTGACTTCTTGCATGGCCCGCTCGACGTTGCGGATGTCGTTCAGCGCGTCGAAGATTCGGAAGACGTCGATGCCATTGGCGGCGGATCGTTCGATGAACCGTTCGAGCACATCGTCGGCATAATGCCGATAGCCGACCAGATTCTGCCCTCGAAGCAACATTTGGAGCTTGGTGTTGGGCATGGCGGCGCGCAACGCGCGGAGCCGTTCCCAGGGGTCTTCTTTGAGGAAGCGGAGGCACGTATCGAACGTGGCACCACCCCAGACTTCGAGAGACCAATAGCCCACGGCGTCGAGCTTTTGGGCGATGGGCAACATGTCCTCCGTTCGCATGCGCGTGGCCAAAAGCGACTGATGGCCGTCGCGCAGGGCGACATCGGTGATCAGAATAGGCTTGCCCGCGGCCGGCTGAATGGTCAGGGCTTGTCCGCTGCGGGCGCGCGTCTTTGAGGTCCGAACTGATGGTCCGGCTGTTCGCTTCTTGGAGGTCTGTGTTTTTGAAGGTCGTTGTGTCGCCATGATGCTTTGATCTGCTCGTTATCGTGTCGTTGGATCGTTCAGGCTGATAGATGTCAGTTCGCTACAGTCCTTCGTAGGCGGCAATGGCCGCAGACAGCGCCAGCACCAGATCTTCCGGCTGCTCAACATCGTCGTAGTCGAATAGTTCAGGATGTGTCTCCAGGTAGGAAGTGTCGAAATGACCTGCCATGAAGTCCGTATCCTGCATGATTTTCATCATAAAAGGGATCGTCGTTTTCACCCCGCGCAATACGTACTCCTCGAGCGATCGTCTCATGCGGCTGACGGTTTCTTCCCACGTACGGCCGCGCACGGTGAGCTTCGCCAAGAGGGCGTCGTAGTAGGGCGGCACTGCGTAGTCTTTGTAGACGGCTCCGTCTATGCGCACCCCGATCCCGCCCGGCGAAAGATAGGCCGTGACGGTGCCGGTACAAGGCCGGAAGTTGTTCTTCGGGTCTTCCGCATTGATGCGGCACTGGATGGCATGGCCTTGGAGCGTGACCTCCTGCTGCGTGATCTCAAGAGGCAGACCGGCTGCTATGGCGATCTGATTGCGCACGATATCGATCGCCGTGATCTGCTCGGTCACCGTATGCTCGACTTGGAGGCGAGGGTTCATCTCCATAAAGTAATAGCGGTTGTTCTGATCGAGGAGGAACTCGACGGTGCCGGCATTGTCATAATCGACCGCCTTGGCGATCGTGATGGCGGCTTCACCCATCTCGGCACGAAGAGATGGCGTGAGGATCAAGGACGGAGCGATCTCGATAAGCTTTTGATGTCGGCGCTGAATCGAACAATCGCGTTCGCCCAGGTGAATGATGTTGCCATGCCGGTCCGCAAGGAGCTGGAATTCGATATGATGCGGTCGCTCGATATACTTTTCGAGGAAAATATTTCCGTCGCCGAAGGCCGCTTTTGCCTCTCGCGACGCCACGGCCATGTTCTCTCGAAGTTCGGCATCCGATCGCACGACTCTAAGGCCTCGTCCTCCCCCGCCTGCGCTGGCTTTAATGATAACGGGGTATCCAGTGTCTTTGGCGAAAGACAGCGCGTCCTTGACGTCGGTAATACCGCCTTCGGTCCCAGGTACGATCGGGATGCCGACTCGTTTGGCCAGCTCGCGGGCGTTGACTTTGCTTCCCATCAAGTCGATGGCTTCCGGTGATGGGCCTATGAAGGTAATGCCTGAAGTGTGGCACAGTTGCGCAAACTGTGAGTTTTCAGAGAGAAATCCATAGCCTGGATGGATAGCATCGGCGCCGATTCGTAGAGCCAGGTTGACGATCTGCTGACTGTCCAGGAAGCCTTGGACCGGTCCCGGGCCGACCATATAGGCCTCGTCCGCCTTCTTGACGTAGATCCCGGTCGAATCGGCCTCGGAATAGATGGCGGCGGTCGCGATATTCAATTCGCGGCAGGCACGAATAATTCGCATGGCGATTTCGCCGCGATTGGCCACCAGAATTTTCTTGAACATGCCAGT